>CAYTAP010000005.1:10909-27645 GCA_964435775.1 uncultured Tepidisphaeraceae bacterium | reverse complement strand
TCGCCGCATCCTCGATCACCAACGCCGGAAGGGTTGGCGGGCCCGAACTCTTGTCCCCTTCCGCGGGCTTTTGCGTGGCGAGATCGACCACGCCCGCCGCCTCAAGCAAATTCCATTGCCCCGACTCGGCTTGGCGCACCATCACCTTCGGGCGCTCGACCACCACCTTTTCAAGCTCCAGCGATCCCGTCAGCGCAAGCATGATCAGGTTCGTATGACTGACCCGCAGCTCCGGCACCGCTAAAAATGGCTCTTTCCCCAGCGGCAGTGAAACCGTCACATCGTGAAGCGTCGTATTCCCCAGCCAACTCGTCGAAAGGCTTTTGGCATCGACGCGCAACCCCATTTCCTTCTGCACGAGCGACAAGACCAGCCGGCGGGGATAATCGCTCCACAAGACGATCTGGACGACGATGGCGACGACAAACGCCAGCAGCGCCACAACACCGCCGACCCGAAGCAGAATCCGCCGGGCGCGGTGACGCCGCTTGTCGGGCTTTTTCATGCCGCGGTCACCCGAGTTTGTGCGCGCATCATCATGAGCCATACCCACGGCGGGGGAGGATGAGGTCGGTGGTGCGGGCAATCCGACCGGCGGCGTGGGCGATCCATTCGGCGCGGAGGATGGCGCTGCGTCGTCGGGCATGCGTCACCGATCGGAATCCGTCGTCGGAATGTTCCCGATCGTCCGTGCGTTGTAGCCGAAGATGAAATAATCCACGCGGAACGTCCGCCCGACAAACGGGCCAGAACTCGCCACCAGCTCCCCGGTCTTCGCCCAGTACGCCACAAATGCAATGGATGCATACCCCGATTGGCGCGTGTTCTTGTAAATCGCCAGCTCCGGCGTCGCCACCGCAATCCCCTCCGTCGCGCTCGTTCCACCCGGGGCGTAAAACGCCGGCAAACCGAGCAGATATTCCAGCCGGTCCACGCTCGACGCCTGGCTGCGCACCTCGAGAATGATCTGCGCCTGATCCCGCCGATCGACCAGCCGCACGCCGCTCAGCAGCAGTTTCGCCCGCAATTCCCCCAGCATGTATGAGTGGATCGCGCTCGGCTGCGTCGCGGCCGTCAGATACGTCGAATCGACATACACGCTTCGATCCCGCAGCGCCTCGGCTGACAACTGGTCAACCGCTTTCGTCGCCGCCACCGACATCAAATACTGCTCTGTCGCAGTCTGCGCCGGGTCCGTCACCCGAATCGTCGCGCATCCCGACACCATCACAAGCAGCAGCGCCACCATGACCACCCCAGCGCCCCCGCGCACACGCGAGGCCCCGGCGATCGACGCCATCCAACGCCAACCCGTCCAACGAGCACAATATGAAGATGTTGTTCGCAACGATTGAGCCACAAATCCGCAATTCACACCGGATCCACATTCCCGCCGGTTCTTTCCGCGCCTACTTTATCCGATGCGCCACCCAAGCGACAACCGGCGACACCAAGCCTGAATCATGACACCAATTGTGGCACCGGATGCACTGATTCGCCGTGGCATGGGCGGCCCGCCCATGTGCTCCTGTACCCAGGAACCAACACATTTTTTACAACCACCCTCCACACCCCCCTCCCGTGCTTTACACATCAACCTCCCCCTCCTACCGTTACAGGAGTCGAACAATTGCAATCGCAATCCCCCGACACGAAAGCCAACCCCATGATGCACGTCCACCCTCGTCGCGCGAGCGTCTCCCCACGCCGCGCCTTCACACTCGTTGAGCTCCTCGTCGTCATCGGCATCATCGCCATCCTGATCGCCATTCTCCTGCCCGTACTCAACAAGGTCCGCCGGGCCAGTCAGGTCGTCGCCTGCCTCAGCAACATCCGTCAATTGTCCATTGCGCTCAATGGCTACATCGCTGAAAACCGCAACACGCTTCCCGAAGCGATCTACAACAACAAAACATCATTGCTCTCTCCAGTGGGCACGGGGCAGGCCGCTTGGAAGCCTTTCACCCACCCGACACTCGGCGTCACCTACACCCTTCCCACCATCGGAGATCTCCTCAAGCCATACCTCGGCGCCAGTGAAAAAGTCTGGCAATGCCCCACAGGCGGCCCGGACTATAACGCCGTCGATCCCTACACGAGCACCGGTCCCGACCCCATCGACGGGTTCGTCGCGCCCGATTCCTGGATCCCCAATTATTTCTACATGTGCTCCAAGGTTTACGCCGGCCTGGCCTCGGCCAACCCAAGCGTCGCCGCCACCCGCGCCAAGCCGGGTTTCCCCGCCGCCGACTGGATCGTCCGCAACATCGCCGGCCTTCGCGCCAACCAAGCGCGATCCGTCTCCGGCCAGGGCGCCAGCGAAATCGTCGTCTTCGTCGAATACAAAAGCACCTTCCACACCCAGTCCATCAAGGATGTCTATCAACTCGCCGCCGGGGAACGCACCGACTACCTCGGCAATTTCGCCTTTCTCGACGGCCACGCCGAAACCCGAAGCTATCACGACCGCGACGGCTACATGACCCAGCTCCACGACCCCATCGAACAAACGTGGTTCGGCGTCAACGATCACGCCGCCTACCCCGAACAATACAACCCGGCCAACTTCTATCGCCCATGACCGATTCAACCCTCAAAGCACAGGCCCTCCGCGACAACCCCGATTTCCCCTGGCTGTCCGCCGGAGACGCCGCCTCCGCCCGCCGCCTGCTTGAGTCCCTTGGCATCTTCACACCCCATTCCCGCATCCTCTCCTGCGATAAAGCCGGCCAGGGAAACATGAACCTCACCCTCCGCGTGCGCATTCAGGATGGCGATGGCATTCGCCCGGTCATCCTCAAGCAATCGCGCCCCTGGGTTGAAAAATATGATTTCATCGCCGCGCCGTGGGATCGCGCGATTTCCGAAATGCTCTTCTACCAGCAGATCGCCGCGCTTCCCGACGTGGCATCGCAAATGCCACGCCTCCTGGCTGCCGATCCGGCCACGCGCACGCTTGCCCTCGAAGACCTCGGCGCTGCAAGCGACCTGACCTCCACCTACGCCGGTCAACGCCTGCCTGACATCACCCTTCGCCAGCTTGGCCGCTACTTGCGGTCACTTCACGACGGGACACGCGGATCGGCGAACCCGCGACTAACCAATCGCGCCATGCGCGAACTGAACCATCAGCACATGTATGTCATCCCTCTTCAGGAAAGCAACGGGCTTGACCTCACGTCCATCGACCCCGCGCTCATCCCCATCTCCCAGCGCCTCCGCGGTGATGCCGTCTACCGTCAACGCGTCCAGGAAACCGGCGAACGCTATCTTGCCGACGGACCCGCACTCCTTCACGGCGATTTCTTCCCCGGCAGTTGGCTCCAAACCGATGACGGCATCCGGATCATCGACCCGGAGTTCTGCTTTTTTGGAGACCCGGAGTTTGACCTGGGCATCTGCATCGCCCATCTGCGCCTGGCACGGCTCCCCTGGGATCAGGCGGAGCGCTTCTTGAATGGCTATGACCCCGCTTCACTTAATCGCCAATGGCTTGCCCGCTACGCCGCCTGCGAAGTCATGCGCCGACTGATCGGCTACGCCCAGTTGCCCCTCCCCACAGGGCAGTGGAAGGCCGAATTGCTCGAAGCCTCCCGCCGCGCTCTGCTTGAACTCAATGTGGCCAATCTGTTCCAACCTTAAATGGCATCGGCTGCGTCGTCGGTTGTGCGGCGGGTCGCGGCTGAGACGCTGGTTGCGTCGTCACAGGCCCCGTATCGCCGTTCGCCTGCACCTTCCGAGCCACGATCACATCCACCATCTTCCCCCCGCCGGCGTAATTGAACCCCGGATAATTCGCCAGTTCCTCAAGCCGTGCGCGCTTCTCGGCCGGCAATTTCTCCAGGCTCTTGCGGCTCAGCACCACATACGCCGGCCATTCATCGGCCGGTGTCTCAAACAGGTAATGATTTCGCTCATCGCGGATCGTCCCTCCCTGATAAAACGCCAGCGTCGGCTCATCAAAATCCGTCATGACCACATCGGTTGCCCCCAGTTCCGTCAGCTTGCCCCCCGCATCATGCGCCATCCAGATGAAACTGGCGTGCGGTAGATACATGCTGAACAGGATGATGATGACCGCGATCATCCCGATCCCCATGGTCGCCGCCGCGCGGGCATACTGGTGCTGGATGAAATAGGCGCTGACCAGGATCGCGTAAATGATACCCACGATGCTGAACACCGCCGCCCCTTCAACCGGGAAGTGCGATGGGAAATACCCCGCCGGAAACCAGGGCAGCAGCGCCAGCACCGTCGCAGCCACCGTCCAGCAGACCGCGCCGATCAGGAATGATTTCTTCGTGAAGTCCCGGTATTGCCCGCGCATGTTGCGGATCAGCGCCGTCGCCACCAGAAACGCCATCGCCGCATAGCTCGGCAGCAGATAATGCGGCAGCTTCGTCACCATCAGATCGATGAAGACCAGATTTCCCAAAATGGTCGCCAGCGCGAAGCGGATCTGCGGCGTCGCCCGATGCTTGAAGCCCAGAACGATTGCGGTTGGGAGCAGGAGACTCCAGGGGAAGAACGTCAACCAGACAGTCAACACATAATACCCGGGGTACCCCGAATGCCCATCCCGGTTGTGGGCCAGATGTTCAAACGGCTGGTTGAGCATCCGAAGAAGATTCGTCGGATCCTGGATCGCAAAAAGGATCAGCCACGGCGCAACGACGATCACGATGATCACAAGCCCCATCAGCGGCCGCGTCCTCGGCCACCACGACATCGCCCCCCGCCACGCCCTGCCGCTTTTCCATCGCCGTCCCACATCAAAACACGCGAGCGCCACCATCGACGCGAACAACACCACCAACGCGAAGGGCCCCTTGGTCAACGCCGCCAGAGCGATCCCGATCCAGAGCACCAGCGGCAACGCCAGCAGCTTGGATGTCTTGATCCTCTCTTCTCCCTCGATGGCGACGGCACTGAGCGCCTCGTTCTCCCGATATCGCCTCGGTCGGCTCTTTCGATAAATCCCATAGAGCGCGAACTGCGCGCTGGTGATGAACACCATCATCACCGCATCCGTCAGGCACATCTTCGCCGACACGATCACCATCGCCGCCGTGCCGAACACCAGGGTCGTCCACGTCGCCCGCCGTGCCCCCACCTTCCACGACAACACGCTCGCCAGCAGGATCAGTGTCAGGGTCATCCCAATGGCGCTGGGCAGCCGCGCCGCCAGTGAATTGACGCCCAGAAGGTGCATGCTGAACGACTGGCACCAATAAATGAAAATCGGCTTGGCGAACCGCGGCGCCTCCAGGAAATACGGCACGACCCAGTTGTGCGTCTCGAGCATCTGCCGCGACGCCTCGGCGTACCATCCCTCATCCCGATCCCACAGCGCGACCCGGCCCGCCCCCGTCAGATACAACGTGCAGCACGCCGCGATGATCAGCAGCGACGCGAAAAGATACCGCCAGCGTTTGCGCATGGCGACCACAATAGACATGCGACGTGCCGTGGCAAGGGGCATGCGACGCCGGAATGAGAATCCAAATCGTCCTCCGCCTTTGCATTTGCCACGAGGGTTCTTACTCTCTAACGACCCGTGAGCGAGATTGAACCCGACAACCTCCGGCTGACCGATTTCATGGACCTCCCCACCCTTCAGGAGATTCAGGATTCATTCGCCGCGGTGGCCAATGTCAAAGCCACCATCACCGACGCCGACGGCAAGATTCTGACGCAACCCAATCCCACCGGCGACTTTCTCCGCAAACAGCAGGCCATTGAGGCCGCCGAGGAACACCAGCCCGAGCCTCGGCGCGAAGGCGCTGAATACGTCGCCCCCATCACCGTCAGCCACCATCGCCTCGGCACGATTCGCATGTCCGTCAATGACCCGAATGCGACGTTCCCATTCGACGAGGATGCGGTCGCCGCCCTGGCCGAGCGCCTCAAGCTTGATCCACGTCAATTGAAAGTTGGCGTCCTCCAACTGCTTCGCGTCAAAAGCTCGCGCCCGGCGGCGATCCAGTTCCTGTTCCTTCTCGCCAACGCGATCGCCCGCCTCTGCTATCAGGAATACCAGCTTCGTCAGCGCATCAACGAGCTCACGGCCGTCTACAACGTCACGATGATGCTCGCCGACGCCCGCGACCTGCAGAAGGTCCTCGCCCGTACCGTCGAGGTCGTCACCGGCGTCATGGGCGTCAAAGCCTCCTCCATCCGGCTCGTGGACCGCGAGCGCGATGAGCTGGTCATCAAGGCCGCCTACAACCTCTCGGCTCAGTACATGGACAAAGGCCCGGTTCGTCTCAGCACCGCCGAAATCGACCGCGTCGCCCTCTCCCCCAAGGGGTTCGAGGTTGTCCGCAACATGACGACCGATCCCCGCGTCATGTACCCCCAGGAATCCCTCCGTGAAGGCATCGTCTCCATGCTCTCGGTCGGCATGCGATACAAGGGCAAGGCCATCGGCGCGCTTCGCGTCTACACCGACACCGAGCAAACCTTCAGCCAGCATAAAATCGACCTCCTCAAGGCGATCGGCGCCCAGGCGGGCGCGGCCATCGAAAATGCCCGGCTCCTCGCGGACTCCCTCCAGGCCGAGGCCCTCGAGAAGCAAGTCCGCATGGCCGCCGACGTCCAGCAGCGCATGGTTCCCCAAACCCCGCCCGTCATCCCCCACATGGACCTCGCCAGCGTCTATGTTCCGTGCTACGAGCTCGGAGGCGACTTCTTCGACTTCATCCCCCTTCCCGATGACAACGTCGGCCTCGTCGTCGCCGACGTCTCGGGCAAAGGCGTCCCCGCCTCCCTCATCATGGCATCCGTCCGCGCCTTCCTCCGCGCGACCGTGGACAACGTCTATTACCTCTACGAGATCATGCGCCGCATCAACCTGATGCTCCACCGCGACACCAAGACCTCCGAGTTCGTCACCCTCTTCTACGGTGTCATCAACGCCCGAACCCTCCGCCTCACCTACTGCAACGCCGGCCATCCCCCCGCGCTCATCCTCCGCAAAGGCAAAATCATCGAGCTTCCCGGCGAAAACATGATCCTCGGCGTCAACCCCGACGAGGAATGGAAGCAATCCGTCTTTCAGTTGGAAAAGGGTGACCTCCTGCTCATGTACACCGATGGCCTGGCCGACGCCATGAACTTCCACCAGGAAACCTTCGGCCGACAGCGGATTCTTGACGCCTTCAAGCAAGGCGGCGCCACCGCCGAAGCCGTCGCCCAAAACATCCTCTGGGAAATGCGCCGCTTCGTCGGTCTGACCAAGCGCACTGACGACGTCACCATGATCGTCGCGCGGATCACATGAGGAGGAAAGGATGAAGGATGAGAAATGAGTAGGCAGTAGGCAGTAGGCAGTGAAGACGAAATACAGAACATCGAGCGCTCAACATTGAACATTGAACATCCAACACTCCGTTCGATGTTGGTCGTTCGATGGTCTATGTTGACTGTTCGATCTTCGCATCCTTCCCCCACCATCCGCCCACTGCCTTCCGCCTTCTGCCCACTGCCCACCGCCGACTTGCCGCTCCTTCACGCCTGCTTGAATTGCTCGCTCAGCGCCCGCTTCAACACCTTCCCCGTTGGCGAACGCGGCAATTCCTTCAATATGATCACCTCCCGCGGACACTTCCATTGCACCAAGCCCTGTCCCCGGCAAAAATCCCGCAGCACATCCACGGCCACCGCCTCCCCCTCCTTCGCGACGACGAATGCCACAACAACTTCTCCCCTTCCCGGATCCGGCTTGCCCACGACAGCCACCTCACCCACCGATGGATGTCGCGCCAACACCTCCTCGATCTCGCGCGGCGCGGCCTTCTCCCCCGACACGATGATCATCTCCTTTTTTCGCCCGGTGATGAACAAAAACCCATCCTCATCGACGTGCCCCAGGTCGCCGGTTTTGAAAAACCGGTCCGCCGTCAATGCCGCGGCCGTCTCGACCGGAAGATTGTGATACCCCTTCATCACCATCGGCCCCTTCAACCAGATCTCCCCGGTTTCCCCCACGCCCAGCGCCCTCCCGTCATCATCCGCGATCCGCACTTCAACCCCCGGCAGCGCCTTGCCCACGCTCCCGAAACGGTGCTCCTGCGGCGTGTTGAGCGCCACCACCGGGCTGGTCTCCGTCAACCCATACCCCTCATACAAATCGACATTGAACCGTTCCTTGAAACGCTCCCGCAGCAGCGGGCTGAGCGGCTCACCGCCGCTGATCATCGCGTAGATCGACTGAAAATCCTGCGGCCCGGCGCTCTTCAAGTGCGCCATCGCGGCAAACATGCTCGGCACGCCGAACACGAGCGAAACCCCGTGCTCCCGGATCGCGTTGACCGCCGCCACCGCGCTGAACCGCGCCGTATAAATGACCTGCGCCCCCAGTTGAATCGGCGCCAGCATCATCGCGGTGATCCCGAACGAGTGAAACAGCGGTATGACCCCCAGGAACTTGTGCTTGTGCTGAAGCCCCGCATGCTCAATGGCCGCATCAACGTCGCTTTGAAGATTGTTGTAGGTGAGGATCACCCCCTTGGGCAGCCCGCTCGTGCCGCTTGTATAGAGCAGCACGGCCATGTCATCGGCCGCCGGCGACGGAAACCGCGGCGTCAACGACGATGCGGGCATTGCCGGCAACTGTGTCAGATCGACGATCTTCAGCGGCGTATCCTTCAGCCGACCGGCCAGTTGAGGAATGCTGACCACCGTGTCAATTCCACTGTCTTTCACGATGTGCGCGATCTCCCTGTCCCCCAGCAGAAAATTGATCGGCACCACGCTCTTGCCCGCCAACAGTGTTCCGTAGAAACTGGCGACGAAGCCAACCCCCGCCGGCAGCAGCAAACCGACCGATGGTTTGCGGGTCTGCGCCGCAAGATAAATCCCCAGCCCGGCCGCCATCGCCGCCACCTGCTGGTATGTGTATTGTCCCTGATCGTCGATGATGGCGATTTCCCGCGGCTGTTTAGCGGCATGCTGAAAGAGCGGTTCGAATAGCATGATGTTTTCCTTCTTTTTTTCGTTCGCTGACGCCGGACCGCGCCGCACAGCGCAGCGTCCCATTCAACACCCCACCGGCGACGGACTACTGACTACAGACGGCGGACAACGGACTACAACCCTCAACCAACATATCCCAAAGAGGCATGGATGCGAAACTTCGTTCTGACTCCCCGGCAACCCATTTTCCCCGCCACCCATCTCCGCCCCGCCCTTCTCCGCCCTGCCGTGCGATGCGCCGTCGGTCTGCTGATGGCGTGCCTGCTGTGCGCCTGCGCGACCCAGGACCCTCGAGCCCAATCCCAGTTGAGCCGGATTCGCGCCGATTTGTCACAGAAACAATATGCGCGGGTCGTGGCGCAAGCGGATGCGTTTTTGCGTGATTCCCCCGACGCCGAGGATGCCGCCGAGGCGCTCTACCTGCGTGGCCGCGCCTTCGAGGACCGCACGAGTTCCAACCCCGCCGAGGCCCGCGCCAACCAGCAAAGCGCCCGTCAATCCTACGAACAAGCGCTGCTCCATCGCCCTGAGCGGGCGCTGGAGGGATACATCCGCGCCAGCCTCGCCAACGTCGCGTATTTTCAGGATGATTACACGACCGCCAGCGAACAATGGCTCGCCGCGTATTCAAAGCTCGAAAACAATGAATTGAAAGCCTGGTCGCTCTACCGCGCCGGCGTCGCCGAGCAGCGGCTCGGGCGCTTCGGGCAGGCCGACCACACCTTTCAACTGGTCCGCCAGTATTTCCCCGGCAGCGAGCAGGCCCGACGCGCCGCCGATCGCACCGGCCTGCGGGCATTCTTCGTCCAGGTCGCCACCTTCAGCGACGCCGCCAACGCCGGCGCCCTGCAAAGCGAGCTTCGCGCCCAGGGGTACGCCGCCACCATCGCCGACGCATCTGGCGACCTGCGTGTCGTCCGCATCGGACCGATGTCCAGCTACAACGACGCTCGACAATTGCAGATCCGTCTCAATGCAAAATATCACGGAACGCTCATCGTTCCGTGATCGGTTGGACTGCCCAATGTGCGCTACTTATTCGGCTGCGCCGGCGCCTGGCTCCCCGACCCGGCCGCGACCCCCTTGGGCGCCGGCACCCGAAACGGCTGCTGACAAAATTGACACTTGACCAGCTTCCCCCGCACCTCATCCGGCACCGCCAGAATCTTCCTGCATCGCAAATTGGGGCAAATCATCTGTACAGCCATAACGGTCTCCCCTTTGTTATCGTCCATCGCCCGGGCATGCCTGAAGGGGAAGATGGAAGTGACGAGTGATGCGTGATGAGTGAGAAGTGGGAAGAAAGGCTGCGAATCACTCCCCGCTGCCTACTGCCCACCGCCCACTGCCCACCGCCCCCACCATCAGGCTGATGTCGTGCGAGGAACCATCGAAGCCCTCGCCCCGGTCCCAAGCGATTCATCCGTCGCGGGCTTCCCTTCCCCAGCCGGCGGGTCATCGTCGCCACGATCGTTCCCCTCCATCTCGCTCTGCTCCCGCTCAGTCGGGGCATGATAACCCCCGCGAAATACAAACACCCCGCCGAACAGATTCCACAAAATCTGGACCACCCGGATCGACATCGTCAGCGCGAACGCCTGGCTCAAGGTCGCGCCCTGCCGTTCGGTCAGCTTGATGGCGAAATACTCCATCACCCCCGCCCCCTGCGGCGAAATCGGAATCGCCCCCACGAGCACGATCACCGGCACCGCCACGAAGTAATACCCCGGCGAGATCGGCAGCGCAAACGCCCACCCCGCCAGCATCGCCGCCGTCACCGTCGTGATATGCACTGGAAACGAAACGATCGTCGCCCAGCACACCAGCATCGGCCGGCGTCGATACCGATCCATCACATCCATCACATGCCGGACGTGCTGCTGCATCGGCAGTCGCGCGAGCAGAAAATCGACCAGAAACAACCTCCGCAACTTCGGCGTGTAAAAAATGATCAGCCCCACCGCCATCGCCGCCATCATCGCCCCCGACAACGCCGCAACCCGAGCGCACATCCGCGCGACCGGGTCCCCCTCAATGTGCCTGACATAGCGAATGTACAGCGCCATCACCCCCGCCATCGCCCCGCCCAGAATGATCAGCGCGATCAGCCCGATGACCCGATCGACCACCACCGACATCACCGCATGCACCCGGTGCGGCGTCTGCTTGCTCACATAATATGCCTTGAGCACATCCCCCCCCGTGCTTCCCGGCATGAACGTGTTGTAAAACGCCCCCACCATGTTCAGGATGAACGTCCGCGACATCGGCAGGAAAATATCCAGCCCCCGCATGAGCAGCCGCCAGCGATACGCCGTGATCAGATACGTCACTGGAAAAATGAGCAGTGCGCACCAGAGCAGCCCGTGATCCGCCTGCCGCGTCATCGCCAGCAAGCCGGTTTGCACACGCGGATGCGGCACATGCAGCTCATAACTCGGCGCATCGGCGGGCGTGACCCACACCCCATGATGCGTCTTGGGGTCCTCCACGAGCAGCAACGCCACTTTCGGGTTGTGATTCACATCCCCCAGCAGCCGCAGCCCCAGCAATTTGACGCTCCGCGTCTTCCCCTCCAGTTGCACGCTCACCTGCTTGCGATCCGGCGCGCTGACCACGGCGCTGGCGGGAATCGTCCGCACCATCCCGGTGATGGGATCGATAATCTCATAATTCGCCGCATCCTCCCCCGACGGTTGGTGCAGCACCGCCGATTGCGGAATGTTATTCGCATCCAACGCCAGCACCCGATCGCGCAGCGAGATATTCGACACCACCCACCAGATCCCCACCACCGCAATACCCCAGCGAAGGGTGAATTTGAGAATCTTCTTCGCCCGCTTGTTCATAAGTATCCGATTCTGATGCACCACGCTTCAGGATGCAATCGCCCGATGCGCGGCATCCCCGCCAGGTCAATCCACCTTTCCTCCTATTTATCGGTCAACCGACGAATCTTCGACCACGCCCGGGTGTAGTCGATGTTTGTGGTCTGGCACGCGGCGTCGGCTGGAATTGGGGGCGTTGCTCCCGCCACGCCGAGGCGTCGCGGGAGCGACGCCCTCCATCCATGCACATCGGCCACAAAAATGAACCGCACCCCCACCCCCCTTTTGGACCTCCCCACTTCAAGCCCTATACTGCCCTCGTGGCATCAAATGACCCGCGACAATCCCACCAAACCCCCGCGAGCGGCCAACCCCGCCGCCCGATCGCGCAATTATCGCCTTCCCTGGTCAACCGGATCGCCGCCGGGGAAGTGATCGAGCGTCCGGCGTCGGTCGTCAAGGAACTCGTCGAAAACGCCATTGACGCCGGAGCACGAGAGATCATCGTCGAAATCGAGGATGGCGGCCGGGAGTTGATCCGCATCATCGACGACGGCCACGGCATCACGCCCGCCGAGCTTCCCCTCGCCTTCGCCTCCCACGCGACCAGCAAGCTGACCAGCGACGAGGACCTGTTCCGCATCGCCACGATGGGATTCCGCGGCGAAGCCCTCGCGAGCATCGGCGCCGTCTCCCATGCCCGCATCCAAAGCCGCACCCTGCATTCCGACGCCGCCTACGAGATATTCAACCGCGGCGGCGAGATCTCCGACCCCCAGGCCACCGCCGGCAACCGCGGCACCACCATCGAAATCCGCAACCTCTTCTTCAACACCCCCGCCCGGCGAAAATTCCTCAAAGGCTCCGCCACCGAGTTCGGGCACATCAGCGACATGGTCCTGCGCCTGGCCCTCCCCTACCCCGCGATTTCCTTCAAACTCTCCCACAACGCCCGAACCTCGCTCGATCTTCCCGCCACCGACAAGGTAGAGCGATGGCTCGCCGCCTGGCCAAAGGATTTTCACGAACAGCGCCTGCCCATCGACATCGCCGACGCCGAAATCCACCTCCGCGGCCTCATCGGCCTGCCCGAACTCGCCCGGCCCACCGCCAAATACCAATACCTCTACCTCAACGGCCGATCCATCCGCGACAAGTTCATCCAACACGCCCTCCGCGAAGCCTATCGCGGGCTGACCGAACCCGGCCGGCACCCCGCCGCCATCCTCATGCTCGAACTTCCCCCCGACGAAGTCGATGTCAACGTCCACCCCACCAAGGCCGAAGTCCGCTTCCGCGACAGCGGGCGAATCCACGGGCTGATCCTCTCGGGCGTCCGCGAACGGCTCCTCGGCAGCGACCTCACCCCTCGCGCCGTCCCCCATGCCGGCGCTTCATCCGCACAACCGCGCGCCGAACTCCGCGAGCAGCTCGCCTCCTTCTTCCGCCAGGGTCCACCTCCGCAAGCCGCTTCGGAATCGTCTCCTCTCCTCTCCTTCGCGCCACCGCCGCATGCCGACGCCGCGGCCAAAGTGAACGCTTGGCTCACCGGCCCCACGCCTCCCCCCTCCGCGCCTTGGCCGACGGCGGCAAACAACAACGCGCCCATGCAGCCCGACAGCGCCGCGCAGGCCGTGCCTCCCCCGCCCGCCGCGGCGATGGATCGCTCCGATCGCTCGGCCATTCAGCTCCACAACAGCTACCTCGTCGCCGAAAGCGACGATGGGATGCTCATCATCGACCAGCACGCCCTCCACGAGCGGATCATGTACGAAGACCTCCGCGCCCGCATCGGGCGCGGGCCGCTCGAATCCCAGCGCCTGCTCATCCCCCGCACGCTCACCGTCTCCCCCCGCCAGTTGGCGCTACTCGAACAGATCACGCCGCTTCTGCAGCGTCTGGGCATCGAAGTCGCCCCCTTCGGCCCCGATGTCGTCGCCGTCCAGGCCTTCCCCACATTCCTCGAAAAACTCGAACCGGAAGTGTTCGTCCAGGAACTGCTCGAACGCGGCGAACAGGAACTGCTCGACCTCCACGAGGAGGAACTGCTGCACGGGATCATGGACATGATGGCCTGCAAAGCCGCCGTCAAGGCCGGCGACCCGCTCACCAGCCAGGAGATCGCCGCCCTCCTCGCCCGCCGCGACCTCGTCGAACGCGCCAGCAACTGCCCCCACGGCCGCCCGACGACCCTCCGCCTTTCCCTCCATGACCTCGAAAAGCAATTCAAGCGGACGGGGTTTTGAAGGGTTAAGCGTTGTCCGTCGTCAGTGGTCCGAAAATATACGGTCCGGGGCACCCTGCGGACCATCTTCCGCTCCTCACTCCTCACTCAAAAAACCATTTCAGCCCCATCGCTACATCGTCCGATAAGAATTGTAGGGTCCGCACCCCGTGCGGGCCTCTTGGACACCCTGATCCATTGCCTCAACCATGCCCAAACGCTCCAAGCCCAAACCCGTCAAGCCGATCAAGGTTAAAAAGCCGGTGGACCCCGCCGCCGTCGCGCTGCGCCGGCGGATCACGCTGCACGCGATGGGGATCATCCTGTTTTGCGGCGCATTGGCCGGCGGGTTCATCGCCCTTAAACGCTACGTCGATAAAAGCGTCGTTTTCTCCGCCCATCCGCCCAAAGTGGTTCTCATGCACCGCCCGGTCTGGATGAGCGATTTTCTGGCCGATCAGATCGCCGCCGCCGCCCGGCCGCTGGGGGCGCATTCGGCGTTCGATCACCAGATGCTCGTCGATGTCACCGACATGCTCCGCAGCGACATCCGCATTTCCCCGTGGATTCGCAAAGTCAATCAGGTGCGCCTGGCTTATACCCACGCCCCCGGCGACACGCTGCAAATTGACTGCGATTACCGCGTGCCAATCGCCCTTGTCCATGTCCAGGATGCCTATTACCTCGTCGATGAACAGGGCATTCTCCTGCCCGAGCAATACGATGCCTCGCAGCTCTCCCGCATCCTCTTCGGCGCTGACGGCCACACGAACATCCGCATCATCGACGGCGTGCAAAACCCCAAGCCCAAACTCCCCGGCCAACGCTGGAAGGGCGACGACCTCGCCGCAGGCCTGCAACTCGTCAAGCTCCTCTACGCCCTCCCCTACGCCGAGGACATCGTCAAGGTCGATGTGAGCAACTTCCAGGGCCGCCGCGACCCCCGCGACGCCCAGCTCGTCCTTCTCACGAAATACGACACCGAAATCCGCTGGGGCCGGCCGGTGAACGCCAAGGACTTCTTCGTCGAAGTCCCCGCCGCCGAAAAGCTGGAGCACATGCAGCGAGTCTACGCCCAATACCACCGCGTGGACGGCCACTTCCCCTGGATCGATTTGAGATTCGACAAAGTGACCTACCCCGCGCCAGGGGCCAACCCGCAGGCAACGAGCCGGTAGTCCTTGGTCCCTTCCCCGCGCTGATGAAGCGGCGGGCGGCGAAAGGGGACATCCAGAATGTCCCCTCGTAGCGGCTCGTCTGGAAACCTCGCTTCAATTTTCGAACCCACATTCCCGCCCATAGCGCTCTCGAGGATATTCTGGATGTCCCCTTTCCGAGGCCCTTTGGCACTACTCGGGGCACTCCTCGCGGCCGGATCATCGGCCTGGGGAGGGAGCGCCACTCGCCCTTCGCCGACCACGAACTCCTGCGTGAAAACGGTCTCGTCCGCCGACTCGTATCGGCAGTTTGTGCAGCTCGTCGATCTCGCCACGGCCAGGAGGGATTTGACTGGCATGCGCGCCTTGGCTTGGGAATGCGAGCGGCGATGGGGCCGGTCGAATGAAATCGCCTATGCGAAGGGGATGCTGTATTTGTCACAGTCGCTGTCGACGTATGGTTTCAATGATGAAGCGCAGGATGGCCTGTCGCAAAAGTACGCCGTGCACGTCCTGCGGACAGTGGCGAACATACCGATGGATCTTCGTCTCAAATTGCTGGATCAAGCGCGGGGGTGGCGGAGTAAGACCGGCGAAAAGGTCGTGGGCGGGGAATGGGCCGCGCTTCGCAAAGAGCAGGCACGGCTTTGGCTTGGGGCGATGCGGGATTTGAAGGCGGGAATGGATCCGGCATGGGATCCGAAGCAAATCACGGGGATGCACAATCTGCCTCCATCGGTGGCTGGGCGAGTGACCTTCGGGCAGGATGCCGCCTCCATCGATGATCCGCAACTGCGGGCGGAATACACGGCAGCGGTGGAAAAGAATCGCGCCGACATTGCCCGATACAATGAGCAGTATTGGCTGCGAAAATATCGCGCGCGATACCTTCCGGAAATGGAAAAGTACCTGACGATCGCCTATGACCGACCGCCGATTGACCTCGAGCAGCTTCAAAATCTGCTGAAGCAGTATGATTTGGAACCGCCGATCCAGGAACGGATTCTGGCCGCGGTGCAAGCGGCCGTCGCGTCGCGCGAGAGGAGGTGATTTCCGGCTTCGCCGCTTCACGGGGGACGAAAAGATACGGAGGAACGCGAGGACGCAGGGAAACGCAGCCCTTCATTCGTTGGCGCACCGAAAATCCACGCCCCATCATCCTCTGTGAAGAACCTCGCCAACGTGTGATTCAATCACGAAAGGATTCAATTCGATCAGCATAAACACAAACCAGCTTGTGAGCCGGAAGCAGCGCTTCCACGCGGGGCCATAGTTTGGCGAGCAGATCGTGATAGTCCGTGCCGCGCAGGTTTCCGAAGCGCAAGTGCACGATCCAGGGAGGGGATGAAGAAAGCATGATTCGATCGGAAAAGTCAGCATCCTTGCTGACGATAACCAGGGAATGCTCGCGTGCATGATCCCACAAGGCGGTGTCGGACGGGCTGTTGCCCAATGCAGTGGAAAAAATCACCGGAAGCGACGGCGTAAACCGTATGCGACGAGGCAGGTTTTCATCGAAAAGATATCCCTTCACGCAACCGCCTCAAGCGT
>CAYTAP010000005.1:0-10899 GCA_964435775.1 uncultured Tepidisphaeraceae bacterium | reverse complement strand
GAAATGATGCTTCATCAAGCGGGCAGAATAAGCCAGACACGCCAGCACATCCTCCCGACTCAGCGCAGGATATTCCTTCAACACATCCTCAATGCCGTCCCCCGCCGAAAGGAATTCAAGCACGGTTTTGGCCGTGATGCGTGTGCCTTCCAAGATCGGCTGGCCATTGCAGATATCGGGATCGATGACGATTCGGCGCGGCGGCGGCATAGTGGTGGAGATGCTCATGGTGTCATTTTAGCTGGTGCGACGACCCTGTTCCATTCCCGCTCCGCAAGGATGTGAAGCAGGCAAACCTTTTGAATTGCTCCACCCATCAGCGTGCGCAACGCGGCACGGGCGTCCCGCCCGTGGTCTTGCATTTCCTTGCAATTCCATTTGGAATCATACCTGAATCAGACGATTTGGAGGCGACAAACCGTATGGTCGCCAATGTCACGCAGCCCTGCGGCTGAAGCCGCCACTGCGATTTTCCCCTGTCCACCGTCGATACCCCCCTCACGCCGCATCCAGATGCGCCGCGATGCTCGACATGAACTCCACGCCCGCTTCCACGCGGCCCCGCTCCCTCCCCGGGCGAAGCCAGACCACGCGCGAGGGGATCATCTGTCGGCGGTTGGCCAGGGATTGGCCCAGTTCGCTCAGGCCCACATGCACATTGACCACATGCCCCACCTGCAGCGCGCCGGACGCCGGAAGTTCGATCTTCAGTCCCGTGCTGCTCACATCCTGGGTTTGGCCGCCGAGGTACCGCGCGCCGACGGGTTCATACAATTTGATCGGCCGGGTTTGGCGAATCCGAAATCCCCGGCGGCGTTCCGCCCCGCGCGGCTCGCCACGCGCGTTGCTCCGCTCGAAGCGATTGCTCTCCATGACCCCCGTCGATCCGGACTCACGACTCGTTTCCTTCCAAAGCACCATGGCGCCCTGCCTTCCGTAAACTCGCCCCCCATCGCCACCCCTTATGGTTATCGGAACGCCGGCGCGTGAACTTGGAGAAAATTTTACCCCACCCCACTTGGTAATCCCTACAACCCACTTTTTCGTTAAATAACGCCCCTTATGCCACAAGCCATCCGCACAAATCCCTCGGCGGTATTCACCATAAAAAAGACCCCCTCCCTGCCCTCCCCCGCTGGGTACAGCGGGGGAGGGAGAAACGTCTTACCCGTGGTGTGGCGTACATGATGCGTATGGTGTCCGTTATACCACCACTTTTCGGGCAAAGCCCTTCGCCGTCTCCAGCGCCTCGGGGAGCTTGGACGGATCCTTGGCACCTGCTTGCGCCATGCCCGGGCGGCCGCCGCCGGAGCCTCCCGCCACCTTCGCGGTCTCCCTGATCCAATCCCCGGCCTTCAGTCCTCTGCCGATCAAATCATCACTGACGGCCGCCACGAACGTCACCTTCGCCTCGCCCGCCGCCCCGAGCAAAATTGCGTGGCTTGTCGCCCGCTTCTTCAGCGAATCCATAAGCCCGCGAAGCTGTTCATCGCTCGCCCCCGGCACATCCGCGACGATCAATTGCCCGTCGCCCAGCGCCTTGGCCTGCTGAACCAGCGCCGACGCCACATTGGCGATATCGATGCCGCCGCTCTTCTCGCCCGATGCCTTGTTCGCCTTCTCCCACGCCCGGAGCTTGGCCTGCAGCGCCGCCACCGCCGCCTGGCCTCGGCGCTTGTCGAGCAGGGGCAATCCGGCGGCCGACAGTTGCCGCTGAATCTCGTGAATCGCGTCGGGAAGTTCCTCTTCCTTCACGCCATTGGCCCGCTCAATCGCCTCGCTCAATTCCCGTCCGAGCTTCCGCGCCTGCGCCGCCGCCGGGCCCGTCAGCGCGACAAGCCGTCGGATTCCCTTTGAAACCGATTCCTCGCTCGTGATGACAAACCCCTCGGCCTCCCCCGAGCGCCCCAGATGCGTCCCGCCGCAAAACTCAATCGAATACCCCCGCCACTTCTCATTCGACGGATCCGCGAGCAAGTCCTTCACCGCCACCCCCACCGACACCACCCTCACCCTCGGCGGATACTTCTCCCCGAATACCGCACGCAACCCAGCGATCTTCAGCGCCTCGGCCTGTGGAACCTCCTGGGTGTACACCGTTAAGTTGCGCTCGATGGACGATCCCACCAGCGCCTCCACCTTCGCCAGTTCTTCCTCCCCCACCGCCTTGGGATGTGAAAAGTCGAACCGAAGTTTCTCCGGATCAACCAGCGACCCCTTCTGCTGCACACCTTCCCCGAGCACCTCCCGCAGCGCCCAATTGGCCAGGTGCGTCGAGGTGTGGCTCTTTTCAGTCTGACGCCGATCCGCCGACACCTTTGCCGTCACCTGGTCGCCGACGCGCAGCTTCCCCTCCCGTATCCGTCCCACATGCAGGACATACCCCGCGACGACTTTCGTGTTCTCCACATCCATCACCCCATGCGCGCCGCGGAGCACGCCGTGATCCCCCACCTGCCCGCCCATCTCGGCATAAAAGTTCGTCCGATCCAGAATGACCGCCAGCGGCGCATCCTCCATCGCCTCGGCCGGGGACAAGAGATCCTCCCCATTCCAAATCGCCGCCACCCGCGCCTCGACCGCCTCATGCGAAAACTTCGCATGATCGTCCGTATGCCCCACGTTCATCTCCGCGAGCTGCGCCAGCGCGCCCGGCGGCAGTTGTGTCAGCCCCGACGCCTCCCCCTTCCCCCCGGCCCGCGCCTTCTCCCGCGCCTCTTCCATCAACTTCTCATACCCCGCGACATCAACCGACATTCCCCGCTCCTCGGCCATGATCCGCGTCAGGTCAATCGGGAATCCATAGGTGTCATGCAGCATGAACGCATCGGCCGCCGGGATGACCAGCTCATTCTCCGCGCGCTGGGTATGCGCGGCCTCCTCAAAGAGCTGAATCCCCCGATCCAGCGTCCTGCCAAACCCCTCCTCCTCATCCTTAATGAGTTCGATCACCCGCGCCGGATTTTTTCGCAATTCCGGGAACGCCTCCCCCATCGTCTGTACGACAATCGGCACCAGCCCATGCAAAAACGGCTCGCGGAGTTCCAGATGTTGTCGCCCAAATCGCACCGCCCGGCGCAGGATTCGGCGCAACACATATCCGCGTCCTTCGTTGCCCGGCGTCGCACCGTCGGTCAGGGCGAACGTCAGGCATCGCAAGTGATCGGCCACCACGCGGAAGGCGATGTCATGGCGCAGTTGGGCATCGGCCGCCTCCGCCACGGGATCGGCGCTGTTGGACCTGGGAAACCGCCCGGCATAGGTGATTCCCGTCAGTTTCGTCAGCCCTTCAAAGATCGGCCGCCACAGATCAATCGCGTAGTTGTCCTCCACCCCCGCGAGCACCTGGCAGATTCGCTCGAACCCCAGCCCCGTGTCCACATGCCGCTGGGGCAACGGCGTCAGTTTCCCCGTGGCATCCCGGTCATATTGGATAAAGACGTTGTTCCAGATCTCCATGACCCGCGGATCCTCCCCGTTGACGCTTTTTCCTCCGCTCTTGTCCGGCGTCCGGTCATAATAAATCTCCGTGCAGGGTCCGCACGGGCCGGTGTCCCCCATCTCCCAGAAGTTGTCCTTTCCGAAGTAGTGGATGTGCGAATCATCCAGCCCCGCCACCCGTTTCCAAATCTCGGCCGCTTCCGTGTCGCGCGGGATCCCCGCCGCCGCATCCCCCTCATAACAGGAGACATGAATCCGCGATGGATCGAGCTTCCACACCTTCGTGAGCAGTTCCCACGACATGGAGATCGCCCCCTCCTTGAAGTAATCGCCGAACGACCAGTTCCCCAGCATTTCAAAAAACGTGTGGTGCCGCCGCGAGCGCCCGACATCATCCAGATCGTTGTGCTTTCCCCCCGCCCGGATGCACTTTTGCGTGTTGACGGCCCGCGTATACTCGCGTTTCTCAAGCCCCAGGAAGATCGGCTTGAACTGATTCATCCCCGCATTGGTGAACAGCAGCGTCGGATCATCGTGCGGCACCACCGGCGACGAGGGTACAAACGCATGCCCATGCCGCTCGATGAAAAACTCCAGAAACTGCCGCCGAATCTGCTCTGATGTCATGGGAACCCGATTAAGGACTGTAAAAAAGTCAACCGTCCGGCATTATTTCCGAACCCCCCCGCCCCTTCAAGCAGTTGCGCCGCTCTGAAAAGAAATGCGCCACAAAGACTCCAAGACACGAAGGGACTTCGGGCATGCGCTTGTCACGACCCAAGACTGCGGCACATGGAGGGTTCGGCCTTCGATGTTGGCTGTTGAAATTCGCCACCTACGGTTCGTCGGCAATTGAGATTCCACGCAAACGCACCAGACAACAAGGTGCTTCGTTCTTCGCCCAGTAGTTGCCGTCCCTTTATCCCCCGACCGCCGGGCGTATACTGCTGAACCCGCGCCACGAGGTGCGGATTGCGAAGAACACCACCAACCACGCCGCTCAAACAGCGGCCGAAAAGGAATGCCTTTATGCCGACCAACACCCAACCCAAGAAGATCGTCCTCGCCTACAGCGGCGGGCTGGATACCAGCGTCATTCTTCCCTGGCTCAAGGAGCGATATCCCGGCGTCAAGCTCGTCGCTTTCGCCGCCGAGCTGGGTCAGGGGGATGAACTCAAGGGGATCGCCGACAAAGCCTACAAGAGCGGGGCGGATGAAGTCGTCGTCATGGATCTCCGCGAGGAGTTTGCGCGTGATTACTGTTTTCCGATGCTCCGCGCGCATGCGACCTACGAGCGGGACTATCTGCTCGGCACGAGCATCGCCCGGCCGCTCATCGCCGCCAAGCAGGTGGAAGTCGCCCGGCAAACCGGCGCCGATGCCGTGGGTCACGGCGCCACCGGCAAGGGAAATGATCAGGTCCGTTTCGAGTTGACCTACATGGCCCTTGGCCCGGACCTCAAGATCATCGCGCCTTGGAAAGACACCGCATTCGAGCTCCGCGACCGCGAAAGCGCCGTCGATTACGCCAAGGCCCACAACATCCCGATCCCGGTGAGCAAAAAGAAAATCTATTCCCAGGACCGCAACCTGTGGCACATCTCCCACGAAGGCGCGGAGATCGAGGACCCCAACGCCGAACCGAATTGGGAAGCGTGTCTGACGATGACCACCGCGCCGGAGAAAGCGCCCGACCAGCCGGAGCTTGTCACGATTGAGTTCGTCGCCGGCAATCCCGTCGCCGTCAATGGGAAGAAACTCAATCCGGCCGATCTGATCGCCGAATTGAACACGATCGGCGGACGCAACGGCGTCGGCATCACCGTGCTGGCCGAGAACCGCCTCGTCGGCATGAAATCGCGCGGTGTCTATGAAACCCCCGGCGGCACGGTCCTCTACGAAGCCCACAAGGCCCTTGAGCAAATCTGCATCGAGCGCGACACCTTCCACTTCAAGGAGCAAGTCGCCCTCCGATACGCCGAGCTCGTCTACTACGGCCAATGGTTCCATCCCCTCCGCCACGCCCTTCAGGCATTCATGGATCAAACCAACGCCAACGTCACCGGCACGGCCACCGTCCGCCTCTACAAAGGCCGCGCCATGAACGTCGGCGCGCAAAGCGAGCATTCCCTCTATGATCCCAAGCTCGCCAGCTTCAGCATGGAAGGGTACGACGTCACCGCGGCCCGCGGTTTCATCGACCTGTTCGGCCTCCCCATGAAAGTCGCCAGCCAGGCGGCGAGGGGAAAGTGAAACGTGATGAGTGAAACGTGATGAGTGACGGACTCTTGTAGGGTCCGCCTCGCGGACCAATTGCTGCGTGGGCAAAGAAGTCTGCGACGCCCCTACCTCTTCCTCGGCGGGTTCGACTCGAACAGGGGATTGGTGATCGCCGCCCGCCGCGCGGGCTCATCCCCGTTGTTGCGGCGATTGGCTGATGCCGGCGGCGTGGCGGCGGGTGAGGGTTCAATTGGCGCTTCGGCCGGCGCGACATCGGGGCGATACAAGCGCCCGCCGAACGCCTTCATGTATTCCGTCCAGTGCGCTTCCCCTCCGCCACCGGGCGCGCCGCCGGCCTCGCCGCGGGTGGCGCCGAGCGACATCATCATCTTCGCGTCCATGTCATCGATGAAATGGACCATCATCGCCTCGGGCGTCGATGGATTACGGGCCGAACCAAAGCCGTTGTCCAACGTCCCGTGATGCGAGAGGATGATGTGTTGCAGCACGTCGATCAGGGGCTGGGGGATCGGCTCGCCGAGCGTCTCCTCCGCCTGTCGGGCCTTGCGGTCCACCCACATCGCCGACTTGACGATGTGTCCTACGAGCTGCCCCGAATCGCTGTACCCAAACGCGCAGTCGTAAGTCAGCTCCCAGGTCTTGGCGATGTCGTGCAGAAAGAGGCCCGCCAGCACCAGATCGCGGTTCAAACCGGGATAAAACGGCGTCACCGCGTCGGCCACCTCCATCGCGTTGAGCGTGTGTTCGAGCAATCCGCCGACAAAGGCGTGGTGAAAGCTCTGCGCCGCCGGGGCGCGGCAGAAGCTGGTCATCAACTCCTCATCGTCGAGGTAGGTCTGCACGATGGCCGCGAGATGGCGGTTCTGGATCGAGCCGCACAACTCGAAAATCCTCTGGCACATCTGATCGATGTCGCGCGTCGTGTGCGGCATCAGGTCGGCGACGTCGTACGTCCCCTCCTTGGCCGGGCCGATCTGCTCGATGATCAGTTGCAGGTTGTTCTGGTAATTCTCAACCCGCCCGCGAATCCACACGTAGCCCGCCTCGGGCAGGTCGTTGAACAATTCGCGCGTGGCGTTCCAGAGGCGCGCGGTCAACTGCCCCGTGCGGTCGGAGACGAACGCCTTGATGAAGAACTTGTTGGTGCTCGTGGCGGCCAATTGCTTGTTGTTGATGACGTAGACATCATCAATCGTGTCGCCTGCCGTGCAATTCCCGATGAAACTTCGACCCATGCAATTCCTCACAAACCCCTGACCCGCGATGATTCCCTCACGCCCCGGCATGCCCACGGCATCGCCTGCCACGGAAGGCAACCGCTCGGGCACGGCAATCTTCCAATATAATCCGCCCGTTTCCAGTGGAAAAAACAAAAAAAACGCCGAGCAACCCTCAAGGGGGATGATTCGGCGTTTTTCGATCTCATCGGATGGGGCGGCGGCTACTTGCCGTTGTTGAAGCGCTTTTCCGCTTCCGCCCAGTTGACGACGCTCCACCACGCCGCCAGGTAATCCGCCCGACGGTTTTGGTACTTGAGGTAATAGGCGTGCTCCCAGACATCCACCCCGATGACCGGCTGCTTGCCTTCCATCAGCGGGCTGTCCTGGTTGGCGGTCGAGATCACCTCAAGCTTGCCGCCGTTCTTGATCAGCCACGCCCAGCCCGAGCCGAATCGACCGGCGCCGGCCGCGTTGAGCTTTTCCTTCAATTGATCGACCGACCCGAACGATTCCTTGATCGCCGCCGCCAGGTTGCCCGTCGGCGCGCCGCCGGCCTTGGGGCCCATGATCTGCCAGAACAGCGAGTGATTGGCATGTCCGCCGGCATTGTTGCGAACGGCGGTGCGGATTTTATCGGGAACGATCTGGCACTGGTTGGCAAGCAGCTCCTCCAGGCTCTTGCTCTGAAGCTCGGGCGCCCCTTCCAGCGCCTTGTTCAGGTTGTTGACATACCCGGCATGATGCTTGCCATGGTGAATCTCCATCGTCTGTTTGTCGATGGCCGGTTCGAGGGCATCGGATGGATAAGGCAACGGCGGCAATTGAAACGGCATGACGATCTCCTTCTCTATAGGTATGAGACACGTAGTGGAATGAACTTACACTTGACCCCGCCAAGACTAGCCCTCCCGGCGTCGGCGGTCAACCGTGAAAAAAGCTTTGGTGTGGAATCACAATGCGATCCTTTGCGCGACGATCGGCAAGCCATGTCAAAGTCCCGTGGCGGCCATGCGGTTGGGGATGACGGACAGATGACTTGCCCCAGAGGCGCCGTAGTCAAACTGCTGATGTACAAGCGCGGCGTACAGCCCGCCGGCGGCCAGAAGCGATTCGTGATCGCCATCCTCGACGATTTTTCCATGTTCAATGACAAGAATGCGGTCGGCGTCGCGCACCGTGCTCAGGCGATGGGCGATGATGAGGCAGGTTCGACCCGCCATCAGCCGGTGCAGGGCGTCGGCGACGACGGATTCGCTCTGGGTGTCCAGGGCGCTGGTCGCTTCATCGAGGATGAGGATACGGGGGTTTTTGAGGATGGCGCGGGCGATGGAAAGGCGCTGACGCTGGCCGCCGGAAAGGTTCACGCCACGTTCGCCGAGGACTGTGTTGTAGCCATCGGGCAAATGGGTGATGAAATCGTGGCAGTTGGCGGCCTGGGCGGCGGCGACGACCTGCTCGTCGGTGGCGCGGGGTCGTCCGTAGGCGATGTTCTCGCGGATCGTGCCTGTGAACAGGAAGGAATCCTGCTGCACGATCCCGATGCCGTGGCGAAGCGCGCGGAGCTTGTAATCGCGGACATCGACCCCATCGATGCAAATCCGCCCGGAGGAGACGTCATAGAGGCGGGGCAGGAGGGAAACAAGGGTCGTCTTGCCGGAACCGGATGGACCCACGAGCGCGACGCGCTGGCCGGGCGGGATGGTGACGGAGAGGTTGGCAAGAATCCAGTGGTGATCCACGGCATGGGCGCCAGTTCCGGCCGGCGCGTGGGACGCCTCATGCGCATGGTGCCAGTCCAGGTCCGGGTCTTCCTCAAGGCTGATGCGCGACTCATCGCTGTCATCGTTGTAGTCAAAGCAGACATTCTCGAAGCGGATTTCGCCGGACGACGGCGTTTCGGCGACGGCCTGCGGCTTCTCGACGATCTTGGGGGTGATGTCGAACACCTCGAAGACGCGGTTGATGGCGGCGAGGCTGGTCTGATAGACGACGTTGACCTCCGCGAACCGGCGAACGGGCAGGTACATGACGGCCAGATACCCGATCGCCTTGGTCACCTCACCGGCCGTCAGCGGCGGCTCGCTGGTCATCGCCATGTATCCCCCGAGCGCAATGACGGCGGTCGTTCCCAGATGGACAAGGCCTTCGCTGATCGCACTGACGGTTTGCGCGAGGTTGACCTGATGCACGGTGCGGTCGAAGTGCTCTTCAGTGTCGGCGTGAAACCGCTCCTGCTCGCGCAGCTCGGCCGCATAGCTTTTGACCAGCGCGATGCCGGCCAGCCGCTCCTGCACATTGCCGCTGATCTTGCTGAGCTGGCTTTGGACGCGCAGACCCGCCCGCTTCACGCGGGGATTGAGAAACTTGAACGTGACCGCGTAAAACGGCATCGCCGCCAGCCCCGCCAGCGCCAGCTTCCATGAGATGTTGAACAGCAAATAGCTGCCGATGATGAGCTGGGTGGAATCCATGACCACCGAAACGATGCCGCCGTTGATCAATTGGCTCGCCTGCTGGATGTCGGTGATAAGCCGGGAGATGATGCTGCCGGTCCGCTCCTTGGCGTAAAAATGGAGCGAAAGGCGGTGGAGGTGATCGAACAGGTCCTGGCGCAAATCGGCGATGATGCGATTGCCCAGCCGTTTGGTGTAGAATCCCCGCCCGTAGGTGGCCAGCGAATGAATGATCGAAAAGATGACGCCGAGGCTCAGGAGCAGCCAGAGCCAGTGCATCCGGCTGGCCGGGGATTGATCGGCCAGTCGTTGCGGCGCAATGACGTGGTCGAGCGCCGAACCCAGCAGCCAGGGAAAGGAAAACGAGGCGGTGAACTTGAGCACACCGGTTGCAATGGCGAGCACGATGAGTTTTTTGTAATCAAAGGCGTACGCAAGGAACCGCCGAAGGTCGCGCGAGTGGGTTGACGGCGTGTAGCCTGCGGTGGGACTTGCTTCTGTTTTTTTCACGATTATTCGATCATAGCCCATTCACTTAACTCTTTACACCTGTGAACCACCCCACTGCATCGACGAGGGCCATCGTGACGATGAATGATGGTTTGAGGGCGGACTTGTGAATTTTCGCGGATGATGGATGCTTTCGGCGAGCGCTTATTCATTTCGGATGAAATCACGGCTGGCGATTTCGCTGTCGTGGATCGGCGGATACGTCAACGTCATCGGGTTGCTCCATTGCGGGCATGTGTTGTCCCACCAGACGGGAAACACGACCTGGTTTGCGGACGGCACCATCCGGGGTGGCTGGCGCGCCGGAGCGCTGTTCGGCTTTCTGGTGATCACGTTCTTTCTGGGCGCTGTCGCGTCGGGGTTGATGACCGAATGGGCGGATCGGCGGAGCGCCCGCTCCAAGTACATCCTGCCGATGGCGGTGGAGGCGGCGCTGTTGGCGATCTTCGCCCTGGGGATGGCTTACACGCCGGCCTGGCCGCAGCTTCATGGCAAGGCGCTCTATGGTCTGGCGGCGCTGGCGGCGATGGCGATGGGATTGCAAAACGCGACGATCACGCGGATCTCCGGCGCCGTCGTCCGCACGACGCATCTGACCGGCGTGGTGACGGACTTGGGATTGGAATCGGTCCACCTGCTCCTGTGGTATCGGGACAAGCTGCGCGGCGGGCGATGGTCGCGGCTGGGACGCCTCATGCGCGTCTCGTCGCGCAATCCCGCCATGCTGCGCGTTGTGCTCCTGGCGAGCATCTACGGCTCCTTCGTGCTCGGCGCTGTCGCGGGCACACTGATTTACCTGCATTGGACGAATGGTTCGATGCTGCCGCCGGTCTTGTTCCTGATCTTCATTGTGGCGCAGAGCGTTTGCCGCCCCGCGTCCAATGTGAAAAAGACCGACGCCCCGCGTGAGGCGGTCCTTGGCAACAATGGTTATGATTGATGGGGATCAAACGGACGACTGGGGCATGTCGCCCCAGGATGTTTCAATTCTCTTTGGTAGGGGCGGCTTCAGCCGCCGTCTTCCTCTAAAACGG
>CAYTAP010000004.1:37744-60961 GCA_964435775.1 uncultured Tepidisphaeraceae bacterium | reverse complement strand
GCAGCACTCGGTGGCGCGGCTGATCGGCGCGCCGCCGGGCTATGTGGGCTATGGGGAAGGCGGGCGTCTGACCGAGGCAGTGCGGCGACGCCCTTACGCGGTCATTTTGTTCGATGAGATTGAGAAGGCGCACCGGGATGTGTTCAACGTGCTGCTCCAGGTGCTCGACGACGGTCGATTGACCGATGGTCAGGGACGAACCGTCAATTTCAAGAACGCGGTCATCGTGATGACGAGCAACATCGGCTCGAACGTCATCCAGGAATTGACGGCGCGAAATGCCGAGCAATGGGAGGTGGAGGCGGCGGTGAAGGACCTGCTCAAGCAGCATTTTCGGCCGGAGTTTTTGAATCGGATCGATGAGACGATCGTGTTTCATCCGCTCTCGAAGGAACAGTTGACGAAGATCGTTGATGTGCAGCTCAATTGGCTGCACATGCGCCTGGCGACGCGAGGGTTGACGTTGCAGGTGAGCGACGCCGCCAAGCGCCTCTTGGCCGAAGAGGGGTACGATCCGGTCTATGGCGCGCGCCCGCTCAAGCGCGTCATCCAGCAGCGCCTGGAAAATCCGCTGGCGAGTCGAATCCTGCACGGAGATTTCGCAGAAGGATCGACGGTGAAAGTCGACGTCGATGCGGCCAAGCAGGGATTCACGTTTGAGGCGGCGGGATAGTATGGCGGCTAACCAATTGCCACTGCGCGAGTTACAGTCAGGCGACGAAGGGCGGTGTGGACGCGCTGATTTTGGTCTGATTTTTCCGCTTGTTTGAGCGATTCGAGGTGCTAGAATCTCCCGTCACTGGCTGGAGAAGGGGGTACGCTGTTGAACGAACAGCATGGATGAATGCGGCGGCAAGCACAGAGGCAAGGGCCTGGGATTAAAGCCACACAGTTTTTGTATTCGCATGAATATTCTTCACGCGATGTTTTATTGCGGTGGCCGCGCCTATCATCGGCGCCGAGTGGTCGTGTGAGGCGCGGCATGCCAGGTGGGCAGGCGCTGCTGGGGGCGTGGGGTGTGAGTTTTACGGTTTCACTTATGAATCATGATGCGGATGTCGAGCCGGGGTTGAAGTGTGGATTGGCCCGCCGCTGGGGGGTGGCTGTTTTGTTGGCCGTCGGGCTGGGGGTGGCGGGATGCCATAAGGAGGAGGCGGCCACGGGAGGCCACGAGATGCCGCCGCCACTGGTGACGGTGATGGCGGTGGGGACGGCGAACGTGCCGCTGTACATCGACGAGATCGGTCACTGCGTGTCGCCGCTGCAGGTGAACATCCGTCCGCAGGTGACGGGGCGGATCACGGAGGTGCATGTCAAGGATGGCGCGGAGTTGAAGAAGGGCGCCTTGATGTTCATCATCGATAAGCGCCCCTATGAGGCCGAACTGGCACAGGCGCAGGCAGCGCTGGCCAAGGCGAAAGCCGACCTCGAGCTGAGCAAGGTCAATTTCCAGAACATCCAGAAACTTCAGGGCACTCAAGCCATCAGCACGGAGGAGTTCAACCAGAAGCGGCTCGCGGTCAGCATCAGCCAGGCGCAGGTGGAGGCGGGGGAGGCGTCGGTGCAGACCGCGAAACTCAATTTGGAATATTGCACGATTGTTTCACCGATTGACGGGCGGGGCGGGGCGCGGCTGGTCGATGTGGGGAATGTCGTCAAGGCCAACGAAGGCACGTTGATGGTCGTGCAGAGCCTGGATCCGATCTATGCGGATTTCACGATCCCCGAAGGCAGGCTGCCCGAGGTGCGACATTACATGAGCGAGGGGACGCTGGCGGTGGAGGCGCAGCTTCCGTCCGAGGGAGGCGGCGCGCAACAGGCCGCGACGGCGCGGGGACTTGCGAACCAACCGGCGACCGCACCCAATGCGGCGGCGGCGACCCAGCCGGCGACGAAGGCGGCGGCGCTGCCATCAAGTCGGTCGGAAAATTGGGAGCACGCGCGGGTTGGGAAGCTGACATTTCTGGATAACTCGGTGCAGGATGGGACGGGGACGATCCGGTTGCGGGCGACGCTGCCCAATCAGGATCATCACTTCTGGCCGGGGCAGTTTGTCAACATCCGCCTGGTGCTGACGGTGCATAAGGATGCGGTTCTCATTCCGCAGCAGGCGCAGCAGATCGGTCAGCAAGGGCCTTATGTGTATGTGGTCACCGGCGAGGATGTCGCGGAGCTGCGTCCGATCGTGCCGGGGCAGCAGCAGGGGAACATGGTGGTCGTGAGCAAGGGCTTGAAGGCCGGGGAACGCGTGATGGTGACGGGACAGATGACCGTCATGCCCGGCGGGAAGGTGCGAATCGCCTCGGACGAGACGAACGCCGCCCCCGGTCAGGCGAGCGCGCACAACCAAGCGGGCACGCACGATCAGGCGGGCACGTCGGCACCCGCCAAAGCCGTTGAGCATCAGGCGGGTGACGATGGATCGACGGGAGGGAAAGCCTCATGAACATTTCAGAACCTTTTGTTCGCCGTCCGGTGATGACGGCCTTGCTCACGTTATCCGCCATTTTGTTTGGCGCAATGGCGTACCAGTGGCTGCCGGTCAACGACCTGCCGGCGGTGGACTATCCAGTGATTCAGGTGCGGGTGGGGTATCCGGGCGCGAGCCCGGAGACGATGGCGAACAACGTCGCCACGCCGCTGGAGCGGCAGTTTCTGAAGATTCCCGGGCTTGAGTTGGTCACGAGCAACAGCGGGCAGGGGAACACGAGCCTGACGCTGCAGTTTGACTTGAACAAGAGCATCGACGCGGCCGCCACCGACGTTCAGACGGCGATCACGCAGGCGACGGGGCAATTGCCGGTGGACCTTCCGTCTCCGCCGACCTTCAGCAAGACCAACCCGAACGATCAGCCGATTTTGTACATCGGCTTGACGAGCGACACGGTGACGGCGGGGCAATTGTACGACTACGCGAGCACGCAGGTCGCGCAACAGATCAGCATCATCAACGGCGTGAGCCAGGTGTCGGTGTATGGCACGCAGTCGGCGGTGCGGATCAAGGCGGATCCTTCGGCCTTGGCCGCACGCGGGATGTCACTGGAAGACCTGGCGGGCGCGATCAGGGAGGGGACGAGCTACCAGGGCGCCGGTCAGATCGACGGCGCTGCGCGGACTTTTTTGTTGCAGCCGCAGGGTCAGCTTTCCGATGCCGAGCAATACAACAAGCTGATCATCGGTTTTCACAACAAGTCGCCGATCTATCTGCGCGATGTCGCCACCGCGACCGACAGCGTGCAGGATGAGCGGATCAGCATGCGGTTCTGGATTCGCGGCCGCCATGTCCCGTCGGCGACCGTCGTGGTCGCCGTCTTCCGCCAGGCGGGCGCCAACGCGGTGCAGGTCGCGAAGCTCGTGAAGGATGAAGTGCCGCGCATTCGCGCGTCGCTGCCGCCGTCCATTGGGATCGTGCCGATCCATGACCGCTCGGCGACGATCGTCAGCAGCATTTACAGCGTGCAGGAGACGCTGGTCATCGCGTTTTTCCTTGTGGTCATCGTGATCTTCGTGTTCCTCGGCCGGGCGGCCGACACGTTGATCCCAATCGTGGCACTGCCGCTGTCGCTGCTGCTCACGCTGATCGTCATGTACCTGCTGGGGTACAGCCTCGACAACCTGTCGCTTATGGCGCTCATGCTGGCGATTGGATTCCTCGTGGACGATGCGATCGTGTTTCTTGAGAACACCGTGCGCCTCATGGAGAAGGGATATCGCCCGCTGCAGGCGACGATGGAGTCGGCCAAGGAGATCAGCTTCACGATCCTGGCGATGACGGTGTCGCTCATGTCGGTGTTCATTCCGCTGGTGCTCATGAGCGGGCTGGTGGGGCGCATTTTCCGGGAGTTTTCCGTCACGATCATGGTGTCGATCGCGGCCAGCGGCATTGTGTCGCTGACGCTGACGCCCTTGATGTGCTCGCGCATGCTGAGCGAACGGGGCAAGGGAAAGAAAAAGACGTGGATGGAGCGCGTGTTCGGGGCGGTGGAACATCGCATCCTGGGCGTCTACGGCCGGTCGCTCTGGTTCTTCCTGCATCATCGATGGGTGTCGCTGGTCCTCTGGGTGATTTGCCTGGGCGGCACGGTGCTTTTGTTCATGGAAGTGCCCAAGGCGTTCTTGCCGGTCGGTGACAGCTCGTTCATCCGCGGCGTCATGGTCGCGCAGGAGGGCAGTTCGCCCGAGCAGATGCACGAATATCAAAAGAAGGCGGAGGATGTCCTGCATGCCAATCCGGCGGTGCGGATGACCTTCACAATGAGCGGCAACAGCGGGTTCCTGGCGGCCAACCAGGGCTTCCTGCTGGCGTTTCTCGATCCGCCGAGCGAGCGGCCGCACCATGAACCCATCGCGCAGATCGCGGGGGAAATGATGGGCGGCATCGGCGGCGCCGTGCCCGGCGTCATGGCGTTTTTGCAACCCAACCCCGTGTTGCAGATCAGCACGGGCGCCACGTCGCAGCAGCAGGGACAATATGCGTACGCGATCTCTGGGATCGATCCCAACGAGGTGTACGCGGTGGCCGGAAAGCTGATGGCCAAGTTCCGGGAGCAGCAGGGGAAATTGTTCGCGTCCGTGTCGTCGGATTTGTACACGCACACGCCGAGCCTGCAGATCGATATTTTGCGCGATCAGGCGGCGACCTACGGCGTGTCGGCCACGCGGATCGAGTCGTTGCTCCGCAGCGCGTACAGCCAGAATTATGTCTACCTGATCAAGCGGGCCAACGACCAGTACCAGGTGATCCTGGAGGTTAAGGACAAAGACCGTCGCGAACCGCAGGATTTGTCGCTTTTGTATGTGCGGTCGGATGACGGAAGCCAGTTGGTTCCGCTCAGCGCGGTGGCGCGATGGAAGAGCGTGCTGGGTCCGCAGGCGGTGCATCACATCAACCAGTTCACGAGCGTGACGTTCTCCTTCAACCTCGTTCCGGGCGTTCCGATCGGAACGGCAACCAGCTACATCGAATCGACCGCGGCGCAGGTCGTGCCAATCACCCTGCGGGGCAGCCTGCAAGGCGAGGCGCTGACGTTCCAGCAGACGATGAGCTCACTGATCATGCTCATGTTCCTGGCGGTCTTCATCATGTATGTGATCCTCGGCATCCTGTATGAGAACTATCTGCACCCGCTGACGGTGTTGTCGGCGCTGCCGGTGGCGCTGGTGGGGGGGCTGGCGACGCTCTGGCTCTTTGACCAGGAGGCGTCGCTGTACGCCTTCGTCGGCATGTTCATGCTGATGGGCATTGTGAAAAAGAACGGGATCATGATCGTGGACTTCGCGATCCAGCGCCTCAACAAGGGTGATGTCGCCATCGACGCGATTCACCAGGCGAGCATGGACCGGTTTCGTCCGATTTTGATGACGACGCTCGCGGCGATCATGGGCGCTTTGCCGCTGGCGCTGGGCTTCGGCGAAGATGGCGCCAGTCGCATGCCGCTGGGTCTGGTCATCGTCGGCGGATTGATCGTGTCGCAGTTCATCACGCTTTATGTGACGCCGGCGATCTACCTCTATCTCGAACAGTTCCAGGAAAGCGTGCTCGATCGCACCTCGATGTTCCGCTCGTATCGGCTGCAACAGGAGATCGACGACCGCGAATTGGCGGCGACAGCGCCTGTGGATGACGATGGCGGGCTGGCGGCGGTGTCGGGCAATGGAGATGCCCACCATGGGAATCGCGCTGCGGTGGAAGAGCGGGTGTAGGGGATTTTCGATTTTTGATTTTGGGATTTTTGATTGAAGAGGGGTGATTGAGGTTCCTGGCGGACACGACGGGCGGAAGTTGTCTGCCTGCAATCAAAAATCATCAATCAAAAATCGAAAATCCGCTTATGGCGCAGACCAAAAGTGATATCCGGGCGCTGCTGGCGGAGGGATCGGGGCATCCGCGCAGGCAGTTCGGGCAGAACTTCATGATCGACGGCAACCTCGTGCGGCTGGTCGCCCAGGCCGGGGAAATCGCGCCGGGGGATTTGGTCATCGAAGTCGGGCCGGGGACGGGGACGCTGACGGAGGAACTGCTGGCGGCGGTGGAGGATACAGGCGCGGTTGTCGCCGTTGAAATCGATCGCAATCTGGCGGCGCTGCTGCGCCGTCGTCTGGGCGATGAGCGGCGGTTCAAGCTCATCGAAGGCGATGCGCTGGCGGGGAAGCATGGGCTCAACAGCGAATTGCGTGAAGTGATCGTCGCGGCCAAAGAGCGGGGACAAACCGTCCGGCTGGTCGCCAATCTTCCGTACAACATCGCATCGCCGCTGGTCATTGAACTGCTGATGGCGGGCGTGGAATTGCTCGCTTTCACCGTGCAAAAGGAAGTGGCGGATCGAATGGAGGCGGACGCCGGGGATGAGGCGTACGGGCCGCTGACGGTGATGGTGAAGTTGCTTGCGCGGGTTGAAGTCCTGCGGACGCTTCCGCCGACGGCGTTCTGGCCGGCGCCGAAGGTGGACTCGGCGCTCGTCCGCTTGCGCCGGGACGACCGGCTGGGGGACCAGGCGGGGGCGTTTGGGACGTTTGTCCGCCAGCTTTTCGCGGCGAGGCGAAAGACGCTCCGCAAGGCGATCGCGCTGGCGGGGTATGACGCCGAGGCGATGCTCTTGCAAACCAGCATTGATGGCGCGGCGCGGGTGGAGACGCTTTCGCCGGAACGGATTGTTGAATTGTGGAAGTGGAAGGACCACTGATGGGCGACGCCTTGGGCCAGGGGAGTGAATGGGGAATCAAATGCGCTGGTTCCCGAGTACAGGAACAACATGGGCGGGACGCCCGCCATGTGCATGCCATGTGCATAGTGCGGGCATAGTGCGGGCATGTCGCGTTTCTTGGCAGGGCTCCCAAGCCTTGTACCCCCGTGGGCGGCTCAGCGTCCGCCGTGCAACCCGTCAGCCGTCGAGGCAAACTTCGCCACGCGCTTCCCTCAATCGATCCAGACATTGAACATCCCGACTCATCCGTCGGATCATAAACCGCGCGCAATTATGCAGCGCCTAGCCCAGGTGATCGAGGATCGCCCGCCGCCGCGATTCGTAATGCGCCTCATCCAAAACCGTCGCGGCGTCCGCGGTGGAGGCCGGTTCAACCAGCGGTACCCACGACTTGCACCCGGCATAGGCCGGGGTGTTATGAAGCGTCATCGGCTGGCTCAGCCGATACGCCCGCACGATGAGCAGATACAGCGGGTTTTCCGGGCGATAGCCGAACCGCATGTCGATCAAGGGGGGCAGCCAGATGTGCTCGCCGTCAAGCGAGTCCATCTGTTGGCGCGAATGGAGGCGTACAATGTCGCTCACCACCGCCGCGCCGGCGATGTCGATCGTCTCCGGTTCCCGTGCGTGCGGCGCGTAGGTCGGGCGTGCTTTGGGCTTCAACTGTTCGGGCTTTTGATGGAGATAAGTGGGGAACAGCAAAAACGCCGGATGTTCGAGTTCAAACTCCCCCGACGCTTCGTAGATGCCCCCCTTGCGGAGCAGGATCATCTGCCTGCCCGTCGTCAGCGCATGGCAGACCGTCGCCCACTCCTTCAGCGCCACATTCAATGATTGGGGCAGCTTCACCACAGCAGTTCATCGCCTCCAAACACCGGGCCATCCGTGCATGCCAGACGCCATGCCCAATCCCGACCGGCCATTGGAGGTTCGTGTGGATCGCGCTTTCGCACGCGAATGCAGCAGCTTTGGCATGTCCCCATCCCGCACGCCATGGCGCGCTCGACGGCGATCTGGCAGGGCAGTCCCCGCGCCGCGGCGATGTCGGCGACGCGCCGCATCATCGGTTCGGGGCCGCAGGTGTAAATCATCGGCCTGTTATCGCCAGTCCTGTGTATGGCATCAGTTGTGAATCCACACAGATCGAGGTATCGCTCGAGCGCCTGTGTGACGAACCCGCGAAAGCCGTGCGAGCCGTCATCGGTCGTCAGGATGGAACGAACCCCATGCCTGGCGAACTCCCGCGCATTGAGCAAGGGCTCAATCGCCTCCGAACCGCCGGCATTTTCGGCGAGGATGTCAAACGGCAGCAGGTCGCGCGTCATCGCGCCGCAAAACGCCACCGTCACCGCCGATCGCCGCGCGAGTTTTTCCGCCAGGTACAGCATGGGCGGTATCCCCACGCCGCCGCCCACGAGCAGCGCCGGCACATCCCTCCCGGGCAGTGTGAAGCGATTGCCCAATGGACCAAGCAATCCCACCTCATCGCCCGCATGCAGTTTGCTCAGCCAGCGCGTCCCTTTCCCCACGACGCGGTGGATCAGATGCAGTCGCACGCCATCGGGCGCATCCCATCGCCCCGCCAGCGAGAATGGACGGCGCAGCATCGCCACCGGTTGCGTCAACTCCCGGTGCAAGTCCCCCAGGCGATCCCCGGTGGTCCAGTCATGTTCATGCGCATCGCTTTCGAGCAGATCAAGATCGCGGCACAGAACCTGAACAAACTGCCCCGGCGCGGTGGGTGGGAAGTGGGGCGTTTGCAGGATCAACCGAAAATGCTCGCGGCAGATCGCGCTGTTTTCGATGACTGTGCCCACGAACGTCCCGCGCTTTGATGGAGAGGGCGTCGTGGTGGTGGGGCGGCTGATGCTCATGGTCGCATTTTAGGGCGCGCCATCCCAAAGCAAAGCGCGATGGATTTTAGAGGGGCTCGCTATCGCTGCTCCGGCCACTGCCTCCGCAACTCCGCAATTTGCGCGCACTGCGTCAGCAGGGGCTCGATCGCATCCAGCGCCAGCATCGTCGCGGCGTCGCTTTTGGCGTGCTTCGGATCGGGGTGGCATTCCAGGAAAAGTCCGTTCACACCCGCTGCCACCGCCGCACGCGCCAGCAGAGGGGAGTATTGCGGATTGCCGCCGGATTGATTGCCCAGCCCGGCCGGCTGCTGGGTCGAGTGCGTGATGTCGAAGATGACCGGCGCGCCGAGGTCTTTCATGACCGCCAGACCCGTGAAATCATTGACCAGCCGGTTGTACCCGAAAAAAGTTCCGCGTTCGGTCAGGAAGATGGGTCCGGGCGCATCGCCGCCCGATTCCGGCTGCGCCGATTTGACCTTTCGCATCGCATTGCCCATTTCCTGCGGCGACATGAACTGCCCTTTTTTGATGTTCACCGCCCGCCCGGTCCGTCCGCACGCCTCCAGCAAATCCGTTTGTCGCGCCAAGAATGCCGGGATTTGCAGGACATCCACCACCTCACCCGCCGGTTTGGCCTGGGACGCTTCATGCACATCCGTCAGCACCGGCACGTCGAGCGCGCTCCTCACGCGCCCGAGAATCGCCAAACCATCCCTCAGGCCCGGCCCGCGAAAGCTCGCGCCGCTGCTGCGGTTGGCTTTGTCGAAACTGGCCTTGAAGACATATCCGATCCCCAGCCTCCGGCAGATGTCGCGGACACAGGTGCCGATCTCCATGCACAATTCCTCCGATTCGATCACGCACGGACCGGCGATGATGAACAGGGGGGCGGCAATGAGGGTTTGAAGGTTGGTCGGCATAGGGGACTTAACCATAAGCGATGCGGTTCGATCACATGGAAAACATTTTGTCCTTTTCATGCGTGATGTTCAATGGTCGGATGGATGGGTGATCGCGCGGTTCACGCTTCCGGCAGTGCTTTTGAGCGGAGTTTGCATCCTGTGAGGCCGCCTTCTTGAGAATATGTTATGATGCCGCCATGAGCTATCGCGGACATATATATAAAGGACGGCATGGTCGTGCTTGAACCGTTGGCTTGGCTGCCGGAAGGCGCGGAGGTGCGGGTTGAAGTCATCGCCACCGAGCCACCGGCTGGGATTCATCCGGACCTGCTTCGGAAATGGCGCGGGCGTGGACGATTGCCTAATGATCTAAGCGTGGACAATTACCTTAACCGGGTGCGTGATGGTCACGGCGATTGACAGTTCCATCCTGTTGGACGTGATAACCGATTCGGCTAATCAGGCGGATGCATCGCAAGCCGCGCTTCGCAAGGCATCGAATGATGGGGAACTGATCATTTGTGAATGCGTTCTCGCGGAAATTCGCCCCGCGCTGCCTGCCCAGGACGTTTTGGAATTTCTCCACGACTGGCAATTGCGGTTTATTCCATCGTCACAGGCAAGCGCCTTATTCGCTGGAGAACTCTTTTCGCTGTATCTGCAGCGCGGTGGCAAGGGTGGCCGGATCGTTGCGGATTTTCTGATCGGCGCTCGCGCCACCCATCACGCCGATCGTCTTCTGGCCAGGGATCGCGGGTTCCTTCGAGATTATTTTTCCGGTTTGGCCGTGTGGTGTCCTTGAGACCACCAGGCGGCGGACATCGTCAAGCAGTTTCCCATCCCCGCGCGCAAAAAAGGCCACCTCATTTCCGAGATGACCTTCCTCGTTTCCCATTTCTCGGCGCGTTGATGCGTTTGCGTCTCAATACACCACGGCCATCGCATCCTCGATCGCCTCGATGACCTGCCGCACGTGGAAGGGCTTGCGCAGGAATCCGTCGAAACCGGTTCCCATCAATCCCTTGGCGTCGGCGTCGCTCATCTTGCCGCTCATCGCGATCACCTTGGTGAGCTGAAGGTCCGGGCTCGCCTTGACCTGCTTGGAGATTTCGCGTCCGTCGATGTCGGGCAGGTGCATGTCGAGCAGGATGACATGCGGACGGAATTTCTCGGCGATGACACCGGCCGAGAAACCGCTGCGGGCGATCTCGACCTCGTACTTCGCTTCATCCTCCAGGATTTTTTCCAGCACCTCGACGATGTCCTGTTCCCCATCGACGATCATGATCCGCGTGCACCCGGTCAACAGCCCATTGAGCGGAATGCCATGATGCTTCATGAAGCGGATGAGCTGCGTCAGGGGGATGCGGCGATCCTTGCTGCCGGGAATGCGGTATCCCGTCAGCGCGCCGGAATCGAACCATTTGCTGACCGTCCGCGGCGCGACGTTGCAAATCTTGGCGACTTCCCCGGTGGTGAGAACGTCTTTGACCTTGGTGCCTGTCATATTCATGTCTCCTGAGCCCGGCCGGCATCGTCGCCGGAAACAATCGGCGCGGTCCTCGGCCACATTTTCTCCCGTCAACCACCGGCGAAAGTTCGGCTGACCCTATCTATATCGGTTCGTTGTGCGCACGCTTTACACCATGTGCGCGGATTTTTGCGCATAGGCTGCAAATAGTGCCCGGGGCGTTGTTATCAGACGTGGGTTGAATGGAGCTTTGGAAGTGGAACCGTTGGCGTGGATTGAAACCTCTACCAATCCGCCTGCATCTCGGTGGTGATGGCGGCGGCGAGCTTTTCAACGGCCTGCTGGTTGCCGGTGAACATTCCCTCCCCCAGCGTGGGGTAGAAGACGGCCGTCTGCTCAAAGTTGCGTCGCTGGGTCAGGATTTTTCCGGTACTCAGGTTCTTCCAGGTGAAATTGACGTTGAACGTCAGGATTTGCTCCTGCGGCAGCGAGTTGGCCGGTCCCTGGCTGAGGGTGTTCGTTTTGACGCCGACGATCTCCCCTTCCAGAATGGTGTCGGCCCGGTCGCGGGGCACGACCTTGTACGGCGTCCGCAATTCAATCTGGTTGACCAGCGCCTTGGTGAGCGTGAACTCAACGCCCTGATCGAATGATTTGTTCGTGAAAATCGGCACGGCCACGGTTTGAATGTCCTGCCTGTAAAGGGATCGCCATTGATACCCCTTGGTCTGGGGTGAATCGGGGTTGTTCGATTGCTGGTAGCCGCAGCCGCCCGCAACCACCGCCAGGCAGCACGCGCAGCCCACGAGCCATCGGCCGGTGATGGGCGAAGTTCGGGATGAACGGTTGATGTCAGCCATGTGCTTTCACTTGCTCTGCCGCGATTTGATCAAGGCGTTTTCCGCCACGTCGGCTGGTTGCGTGGCGGGGGCGTAGCCATGTCCCGCCGCCGGAGCTGGGGAGGCGAGGACCGCTTGGGGCATCTTCGCCAGCCGCCGCCTGGCCTCGGCGGCCTCGGGCGAATCGGGATAGGTGCTGACGAGGAACCGGTAGTTGTACGCCGCGCCGCGAAGGGCGCCGGTCCGCTGATAGTAGTCGCCGGTTACGAGAATCTTCGCGGCGAAAGTGTTGTCGATCCGCTCGATGATTGAAATCAGGTTTTCCTGCCGCGCCAGCTCGGGATAAGCGGCGGCGATGTCCAGAAGCTGCGCCCGCGCATCGATGAGCGGCGTGGCATCAAAGCGCACGCCACGGAATTGAGCCAGCGAGCTGAACGCTTGGCGCAATCGGATGCGCGGCAGGTCTGGAGATCGCGGGTAGGCGCGGATGTAGGCGGCGTAGGTGTCGGCGGCGAGGTCGAACTCGGAGTTGGCGTAATACCAGTCGGCCGTCCGGCGCAGCGCCTTCTCGGCCAGCGGTGAACCGGGGGATCGCTGCTGGATGCGGTACAGCATCTCCACCGCTTCATCGACCCCGCTGAACATCGGGATGCCCAGGAAGCGTATCTTGTATCCGCGAAGATAACTGTCGGCGATGTCGTATTGCTTTTGCAGGGCGGCGGCGAACAACGCGCTCGACGGGGACTCATCCATCAATTCGTCGAGGTAATAAAACGAGCGGATGCGGTCGCCGGACTGGTAGAGCGACTCGGCCACCAGGTAGAGCGCCCGATCCCGTAGCGGTGAGTCCTTGTGCGAGTTGATCCAGTGAATGCCAGCCTTGCGGGCGGTGCTGTTTTGTCCCCGGCGGATCAGTTGCTCGATGTGATCGAGCTGTGGATCCGAGACTGGCTGGGTGGAGGGCGCGGGGATGCTTTGCCATTGCCCATCCCGAAACTCCCAGGTCTGTTGCGCATCGGCCGCGCGCGATGCCGCGGCGGCAAGGGAGCAAGTGAGCATGGCGATGACAAGCAATCGACCCATCACCCGTGGATTGTAAGGGATGACGCGCGGGGAACAAGGATGGAGTTTTGATTTTCGATTGTTGATTTTCGATTGTTCATCGCCGGTTGAATGTGACGGCAACGCCACCCCCTTCAATCAAAAATCAAAGATCAACAATCAAAAATTCCTTTAGGTTTTCACCTGCATCGCCAGGATTCGCGCGATGGCTTCGCAGATTTCCGTGCGATGAACGCCGTTGAGCGCCAGCGCCAGTTGTGTTTCCATCAGTCCGTAGGGGATGCCGGTGTCATAGCGCTGGCCTTGCGTGACGACGCACCAGTATTTGTCGCTGTTTTGTCGCAGGTGTTCCTGGGCGGCGGTGAGCTGAAACTCCCCCTTTTCGCGCAGGTTGTTTTTGATGAGATATTCCAGCGAATCGAAAATGCGAGGCGAGAAGACATGCATCCCGAAGTGGGCCAGGTAATTCCCGGCCGGCAAACCCGGCGTCACGAGTTTCTCCCGGGCCTCCTCCACCGACGGCTTTTCAATGATGAGATCGGCTTTGTAGATCCCCTTGCCCGGGTCGATCGGCGTGCCCTTGATGACGCCGAAGAGATGCAGCAGCCGCTCGACCGTCGGCTGAACGCCGGTGACGGTCTCGAGCATGTATTGCTCGTACACACGGATGAGTTGCCGGGCGCAGCGTTCCTTGGTGTCGGAAATATAAACGTGATCCCCCAGCAACAGTAGAAACGGCTCGTCGCCGACGAACGCCTTGGCCTGATACACGGCGTGGCCGAACCCTTCGGGGCTTTTCTGATCGGCGAAATGAAGACGGTCTCCGAACGAACCGAGCTTTTCGCTTTCAAGGATCGCCCAGTCCTTGCCCCGGAACGTCTTGGCGGAGTTGTTGTCCAGACGCTTGAAGTAGTCCTGGTAAAGCTGCTCCTCGCCGGGCTGCGTGATGATGCAGATTTCCTCGATGCCCGAGTCGATGCATTCCTCTCCGATGATCTGGATGATGGGCTTGGTCAGCCCGTCCCGATCCACCAGCGGGAACATCTCCTTCTGCACGGCGGTCGAAGCTGGATATTGACGTGTGCCCCGGCCGGCGGCGGTGATGACGGCTTTGCGTACTTTTGCCATAATTCCAATAAACCTAATCATCGACGGCGTCAAAATCAAAGCTGCGGCAGCGGCTCTTTGATGCGAAAAAGAAAAACGCGCTGCGTGATCGTCACGCAGCGCGTTGCCATATAGGGCGACGGGTTCAGATTTCTAAGCCACTTCGGCGAGAACAGTCTGATGGAAGGGGGGCTGTCCGTCGGCGGTGGACTCCTCGGTCTGTCGCTGGATCAACTGATCGCACAGTTGTTCGATATGCCGCGCCGTCTGGTTGAACGCGAAGTGCTGCTCAACGCGGTCGCGCATCGTCTTGCCAAGCTTGTGGCGATACGCCGGCTCTCGGATGATCTTGCTGACCCGCTCGACATATGCGTTGGCGTCGCGCCCGGTGATCGTGCATTCGGAACCCACGAAAGCCGCCGCCTGCGCGTGGTCGATGTCATCGCCCCATTTCATCGCAACGATCGGCTTGGAAACGCTCATCGCCTGAAGGATGCCCGTGGCGCTGGAGGAGGGGAACTCGGCCAGATAAATATCCGCGATCCGGAGGAATCCGGGCAGGTCCTTGCGTCGTCCGGCATACCCGACGCGCTTGCCCACGCCGGCCGATTCAAACTTGCGTTTCTGCCATCCGAGGTCGCCTTCGCCGACGAGCAGGTGAATCGCGTGGGGATGAGCCCGCAGGATGTTGACGATGGTGTCGGTGAATTCCTCGCTCATCGCGCGATCCAGATCATTGGACGCCGTCGCCAGCACGATCGACTGCTCGGGAATTCCATACGCCGAGCGTTGCGGCGCCGGACCCATCTGCTCTTCAATGTCAATCCCCTCGAGGATGAAGCGGCTTTCGTTTCGCGAGCGCTGCCAGAACTCCTTGTCGGCCTCGTAGCGGCTCTGGTCCAGGTACACCATGCACTGCATCCCGTCGGCGAACAGCGGCGAGCGGCGAACAAGATTGATCTTCACCCGCGCGATGTCCCAATGCGCCGCCAATGCGGCGATGGGGTCGGCTTGCGTGGTGTCGAAAATGACGACATCCGCCTTGTCGGCGACAAGCCGGCTCGCCAGCTCCCGCGCCGCCGACACGCTGTCGCCGTCGCTGGCGGCGAACCACGTCGATACTTTCAATTTGCCCAATTGATCGAGCGTCTGCCCGCCTCGCTTGGAACTGGAGGCTTGATAGGCAACCTGTGGGAATTGTTCCTTGTTTCGCCGGACGTTGGCTTCCGTGCCATACACGCTCAGCTTGAATCGCTTGGTGTCATGATATTTCGCCAGTGATCGGATCGACCGCGCCTGCGGCTCATCGTCGGCGATGCCGGAGACGACGTACGCGATTCGCGTCTGCTTGTTGTTGTGCTCGATCGGGCACTCGGGCGACCACGCCAGGCATTGCGCCGCCCGGTCATATTGCGTGGCGATGAACCGGCAGTTTTCGCGGTCGCGGGTGAAGGCGCCGCCATGCTGGAGATCATATGCGACGCCATTCTGGATCGCTTCGATGCCCATGGCGTATTCCCGACGGGCGACGGCGCTGGAGCCGAACTTGATCACCGGCTCGGCCCGCAGATCGGTCAGCCCCAGGAACTGGCTGATCGAGACGAACTGGTTGAGCACCTTCTGATCGGAGTAATCAATCGCCTGGAGGCTTTGCAGCAGGTGCTGGTGTGCCCGTCGCAAGTCAAGCATCGCGTGTGAATGGTGCGCGAGAAATTGCTCGGCGCTGTTGGGCGACTCCTGGTACACCTCCAATTGCTCGGCCGGGATCAACTCCCCCTTGTTCACGCGATCCACCAGTTCCATGAGCGAAGCCATATGTGATTCCTTTCCATTTCAAGCGAGCCGTGGATTGAGAATGCCGCAAGTCGGCACGGACCACGAAGGGTCAGGCAAGGCGGGAAACGGCTCGTGCAACAAATGGAATTATCGGCCGTGATTGGAGAGGGGCGTGAATTTCCGGGCTGCGCGGGCGCTCCTTCATACGACTGATTTTTGGATGGGGGAAGCGATCAGGCCGATCGTTCCGCCTTGGGCTCGCGCGACATCAGATCGCTCAGTGCCGCCAGTACATCCTGGCCTTCGAACAGAACGCGATGGACCGCCTCGGTGATCGGCATTTCCACATTGAACCGCCGCGACAATTCCATCACGCTTTGCGTGGTCGGCACGCCCTCGGCCACCGAATCCATGCCGGCGAGCACATCGGCGAGCTTCCTTCCCTTGCCGATCTGTTCACCCACCCGTCGGTTTCGTCCTTCGGGGCTTACGCAGGTGGTCACCAGGTCCCCCAGTCCCGCCAGTCCGTGAAAGGTCGCCTCCTGCGCGCCCATCGCCACCCCCAGGCGGATGATCTCCACCAGCCCACGCGTGACCAGCGCCGCCTTGGCGTTGTTCCCCGCCGCCAGACCGTCCAGGATGCCCGCCGCCAGGGCGATGACGTTCTTCACCGCGCCGGCCAATTCCACCCCGATGACGTCCGTATTCGTATAAACCCGGAACCACTGGGTGGAGAAGGCCGCCTGGACGCGCTCGGCGATTTGCAGGTCATCGCACGCCGCCACCGCCGTACCCGGCAGGTAGCGCGCCAGTTCGCCCGCGATGTTCGGACCGCTGAGCGCCGTGACCGTCGGACGCTTGCCATGAACAGGTCCGATAATATCGCCGATGATTTGCGTGGGACGCAGCAGCGTTTGCTTCTCGATCCCCTTGGCGACGCTGACGATCGGTGTCCCGGTCGGCGTCCGCCGCGCCAGCCGCTCCCACACGCCGCGCATGTATTGCGTGGGAATCGCCGACAAAATCATCGTCGCATCTTCAAAGCATTCGGCGTCATTGGCGGTCAGGCGCACGCTTTCGGGAATCCGCACCCCGGGCAACAAACGTTCATTTTCCCGATTTTGCTGCAACCGCTCGATCGATTCCTCGAACGCCCCCCAGAGCGTCACGGCATGCCCGCCGCTGTGCAGCAGGATCGAACACACCGTCGCCATCGCGCCGTCGCCGAGTATGGTCACCCGTTCACTCATGGGCCAAGACTCTATCGCGGCCGGGCGAACCTGTCACATCCGCGGGGACGGAGATTTCGCGGTGCAACCCTTGCCGCCGGAAGCGCGGTCCATGCGACCGATTCGGGGGGATTAAAAAGAGGTCCGTTCTATCCCACCTTGCGGGCGATCAATTGGCGGACTTGTGGAAGGAGTTTCACGGGAATCTCAACAAGCGCGGTCGAGCGGCGGTGGTAGGCCGCCTCGGCTTCGGCGATGGCTTCCGCGTCGCTTTGATGATCGTAGTGGTCGATCAGAGTCCGCACCTTGCGGCCACTGAATCCTTTGGGGTAGGAATTGGGATCTCTGGCTTTCATGGTCGTCTCCTTTTTAGCCGCTTGCGTAGCGCCCGCAACTGTTTGGCTGGCAGATCATAGGCGGTGATGACAAAAATGCCCTCCCCATCATCATCTGGCGCGTAGACCAGGCGCAGCCAACGCCCCGGGCGTGTTTGCCCAATGGCGATGATGCTCTCGTTGCGCCCGCGAATTTCCTCCAATGGTTTTGGCCAGCGCCTCGGCCGCTTCGGTTGAGCTGACGCCATGCGATTCGATGTGCGGCAGACCGGTGTCGGGATCGATGTAATGGCGGATGCGCGTTGGAGTTGATCTGAGCGGCTGCGCCATACGTCATCAACAATGCCCGCCAGCCGCTTGGCCGAAGACGGTCGCTCTCATTGGGCGAAGACGGACGCCTTGCCCATGCCACTGCATCGGAATGACGAGGCGCTGTCAACAGACTTGCGCTCTCTTTGCCCCAAAATCTCGATCCGGACTCCCCAATCCCTAATGCCAGGCTCACAACCTCACCGACAGTCCCGCTGCCGCTGTTCGCCCGCACAGGTGGAACCGGCGACGAAATTGTTGTACATTCCCCGCTCGAATTATCGGTCATGACTCCGTTCCGGTCATGGCCGGCATGTGTCGATCAGTCGATCACGCGGGCACCCAAGCATGAAGTATATCTTCCTGGCATCATTCCTGATTCTGGCGGCGGTGGGGTTGGGCAGCCACTTCATGAGTCCCGAAGTGAGGGGCGATGCGCCCGTGTTGTATTGGGTGACGGACAACAACCCCGCCCGTGCCGAGCAAATCCGGCTGTTTCGGGAATGGCTGGCCAAGAACCATCACCCCGACATTGATCTGCGGCTGGACACGAGCAACAACGATTTGTCCAAGAAGATCATCCAGGGGGTCAGCGGCGTCGGCGGCGACATCATGGACACCGGACCGGCCGACATGCCTTACTTTGTCGCCGTCGGGATCATGGCGGATGTCACCGAAGCCGCCAAGCGGCTTGGCTTTGATCCGTCCAACACCTATCCGAACATCCGGCCTCAGATCGTGCTCGACGGGCGGCAATACCGTTTTCCCGACAACGTCTGGGTCAGCATGTACTGGGTCAACAAGGACACCTTCGCCAAGTACGGAATCCCGATTCCCCCCAAGCGATGGACGTTCGATGACTTTGAACGAATCGGCAAGGCGTTCGTTGCCGCCGCCAATCCGCCGGGCAAGAGGCAGACGGTCTTTTTCGCCGCCAGCGCCGATCACAACACGATGCTCCACAGCGTCGGTCTCGATATGTTCAACGAGACGCTCACGCGCTGCACGATGGATGATCCCCGCTATGCCCAGGTCATGCGCCGGGTCCACAAATGGACCTACGAGGACCGGATCATCCCAACCGCCGCGGACGTGGAGTCGTTCGCCACATCCGCCGGTTACGGCGGCGTCACGCTCCAGCTTTTCAACAACGGCAACTACGGCATGTTTGAAATGGGTCGTTATGCCCTGATCCAGCTTCGTCAATTCGGCAAGTTGAATCTCGCCGTCGTGGAGCCCCCCAACGGAGGCTTCCCCACGACCGGCATGGGCACCCGCGCCGCGTGCGTCTATGCCGGCGGCAAGCACAAGGATCTGGCCGAGCTGTTTCTCGCATTCCTGGCGAGCAAGGAATACAACGAGCAGATCGTCGCCGATTCAGACGCCCTCCCCCCCAATCCGATCTACACCCATTCGGAGGCTTTCCTGCGTCCTCCCAAGTATCCCAATGAATGGGGATGCCATGAAATGTTCGCCGAAGCTGCGCAAACCATCGGCATCACCGCCAGCGCCAGCCCCTTTGTCCTTCCCAGTGTCGCCGACCGAATCTATTCCAACTATTACGATGCCTACATGCGCTCGGGCCGGCTGACCGCCGAGCAGGCCGGTGAACAACTGGCTGCCCAGGTCAATGCCGAAATCCAGCGCACGCTTCAGGAAGACCCTTCTCTGCGCCCTCGCTACGACGAGGCGGTTGCCCTGCAGAAAAAGATTGACGACTATCGGGCCGCCGGCAAAAAAGTCCCTTTGGAATGGATCGCAAACCCCTTCCACCGCGCCTACTACAAAGCGCAGGGGTGGGCCGAATGAAACCGTCGAGCATTTGTAGGGTCCACCCCGCGGACCTTGATGCACATTGTCCGAAAATCGGTCCGCCGGGCGGACCCTACAACTACTTGCCTTAAAGTCGGTCCGCCGGGCGGACCCTACAACTGACTGTGAATCCTATGGCAGCCACCACCGTCAAACGCCGCCTTGCAATCGCCACGCTCTTCCTGGCGCCCAACCTGCTGGGCTTTCTGGCGTTCACGCTGATCCCATTGGTCGCCAGCATGGTGTTGGCGTTCACCAACTGGGATTTGCGCCTGCAGAATATGTTTCGCCACAACGAACCCCTCCAGTTCGTGGGGTTCAGTAACTTCACCCGACTGCTCAACCAGCCGGACTTCTGGCGATTTCTCGGCAACACGTTGTACCTGATGATCGGCATCCCCTTTGGCATCGGCGGCAGCCTGGTGCTCGCCATGCTCCTCAGCCGCGATTTCCGCGGCGGCAACCGGCGCGTCTTCGCGCTCGTCGCTGGAACCGCGTTGCTCATTGTCGCCCTCGTGGCGATGCTGCTCGTCGGGATGCACACGACCGGCATGGTCCTCATGCTCGGCGGGCTGGCGTGCGCGGTGCTGCTCATGGGTGTGGCGGGGGGGACGGGTCTCTACCGCACCCTGTTGTATCTCCCCAGCTTCACCGCCGGCGTCGCGACCATCCTGCTTTGGAAAAATCTGTTCAACCCCCAGGTTGGGCCGGTCAATGCGGTGTTGACGCCGATGCTCGACTGGCTAAGCGAATGGGTCAACCGCTATCCCGCGGTCCCGCACATCGTCATGTGGGTTCTGATTCTGGGCATGGTCGCTCTGGGCGCGTGGGGGATTTGGACACTCATCTCCCTGATGGCCGAGCGCGAATCGGGCAGCGCCCTCATGCTCGGCGGCGTGCTGATCACTCTTGAAGCGATCTTACTGGGATTGGCCGCGACGTGCTGGTATCTGCCCGGTTGGTCGCTCGATGGGCTCAAGGCGCCCGGCTGGCATACGAGCTACACCTGGGCCAAGCCCGCGATCATGATCATCGGCTTCTGGGCGGCCCTGGGGTCGAACAACATGCTGCTGTACCTGGCCGGGTTGAGCGGCGTTCCGCGTGAGCTTTATGAAGCGGCCGACATCGACGGCGCCTCCTCCTTCCAGCGGTTCTGGAACGTCACCTGGCCGCAGCTTGCCCCGACGACATTTTTTATTGTCGTTCTCAGCGTCATCGGCGGCCTGCAGGGTGGCTTTGAAATCGCACGGACGATGACCAGGGGCGGCCCGGACGGCGCGACGACCACGCTCAGCTACTTCATCTACACTGAAGGTTTCGAGACCGGTCGTCTCGGCTACAGTTCGGCCGTCGCATGGCTTTTGTTCCTGATGGTCTTCGTGGTCACGATGTTCAACTGGAAGTTTGGGAATCGATATGTCAATGATTGAGACTCCAACCCCCGACGAATCGACGACGAGCTCCGGGACGAGCCCCATCAGCCCCGTCGGACCCGCGCTGGCGGCGGCGGTGATCGACGGGTCATTGCCACCCGGTTCCGACCACCATCGCAAGCCCCTCGTCGCGCCGGGCGCCAAGACGCTCATCCTCCATCTCGTGCTCGCGGTGGTCGCCTTCACCACGATGCTCCCGTTCGTCTGGATGGTCCTGACCAGCCTCAAACCGCTGGCGGAAGTGGGATTGCCCAACTGGATTCCCAGCACCATGCAGTGGGACAATTACCTTGAGGTGTTTCGAGTCATTCCATTTGGCACGTTTTATTTCAACAGCATTCTCGTCGCCGCGTGGGTGACGCTCCTTCAAGTGTTGACCAGTGCGATGGCCGCGTTCGCCTTCGCGAGGCTTGATTGGCCGGGGCGTGAAAAAATGTTCCTCATGTACCTGGCGACGATGATGCTGCCCGGTCTGGTCATGATGATCCCCAACTATCAGATCATGATCGAACTGCACCTGGTGGACACACTCGCCGGGTTGGTTATTCCCGCCTCCTTCAGCGCGTTCGGAACGTTCCTCATGCGACAGTTCATGCTCACGATCCCCAAAAGCATCGACGAGGCCGCCGAGATCGACGGCGCGGGGCCGTGGCGCTTGTTCTGGGACATCATCCTCCCCTTGTCGCGCCCCGGATTGATCACGCTCACGATCTTCACCTTCATCGGCAACTACCAGAGCTTCTTCTGGCCTTTGGTCATGCTCCGCCGCGTCAGCAATTACACGCTCCCCATCGGGCTGCTCTTTTTCGACTCGACCCGAGGCCAGAGCACCCACCTGCTCATGGCCGCCGTCACGATGTCAGTCGTGCCGATGGTGATCGTCTTCGTGCTGCTGCAAAAGCAGCTCGTCGCCGGCATCCAGCTTGGCGCGGTTAAAGGGTGAGCCGATCGGGGCGCCCTTGAGCCTTGGCTCAATTCGACAAGCGGTCGCGCAGCATGTCTTTGTGCTGCAGGTTGATGATGCGTCGTCGCAAATGCAAAGTGCTCTTCCTCGGGGTCATCTTTTTGAGCAGAGCCAGCGCTTTTTCCGCGTCGCCGAGCGCCTTGTCGGTTTCCGCGGAGACGTATTCGTAATATTTGGATCTCTGTTCGTACGCCGCGCCATCCTGTGGATTCCTTTGTATCGCCATCGACAAGTCGGTGAGCATCCGATCATACTCGCCCTGGTGGGCATGGTTCATCGCGCGGGCGACGTAAACCCAACTCGGCGCATCGCCGGTTTGAATGGCCTGGTTGTATTGCGCGATGGCTTTGTCATAGGCGCCGATTTCATCGAGTTCCTTGCCAATGAAGCCACAGGCTTGTGCGGTCATCGAGGGTTCGAGCCGCATGAGTTCCCGGAAGTCGCTGATCGCGCCTTGGTGGTCGTCCATGGCTCGCCTGGCCAGCGCCCGCGCGCCCACCAGTTCGGACCGATGGTCCCGATTGAGCAGCCGACTGGCGATCCCCTCCAGATATGCCGCCTCCAACCGGGATATGCTCGCGTCATCAACCTTCACGTTCAGTCCACGCCATTGCGCTTCGTACACGCCCTTCAGCGCATGGTAACTGGAAGCTTCCCCTTCCAGCCGATTGCGCGCCCGCGCCGCGATCCGGGGGGTATCCGTCAGTTTGTTCGCCGCCTCGCCACCGGCGGCGACATTGTACGCGAGCATTGCCTGGGCCTTGTCATTGTGCTCTTCCAGAAATTGCCCCAGCTCGTAAAAAGCATCGGGATTGCGCGTCCCATCGTCGGCGGCCGCCAGGAGGTACCGTTGCCGTTTGTCGGGGTCGCTCTCTTTTCGATACCCGACCATCGCCCATTCGCTGCTCAGCGGCGCGCTCCACGAAAACGCCTTCCACGACTCCGCCTGCCGCTCTGCCGTCTCACCTTTGTATTGCCAGAATGCCGTGCTCAGGATCAATGTGCGCGTCGTCCCGTAAGCATCGGTTTGCAATCGTTGATGCAAATCATACTCGATGGTGCCGGGTGAAGGGCTCCGCTTCATGAACTCCACCAGCGCCGACCAATGGCTGTTTCGCAGATCATCCAGCACCTGCGCCGTGGCAGCCAGGGGATGCGCGTCTGGCTGGGTTGTCATGTGTTTTGCCAACGTGCCATATCCATGCAATTTGGTCAGTTCCGCCTTCAGCCCGAGTTGACCGATCGGGCGTTCGGGCATCTCGAATGAATTGGCCCGCTCCCATGCCTCCACCGCCATCGCCAACAGCGCATCTTCATGAGCCAGGGCATATTCACCCAGCAGCAATTGCGCTTCGGCTCGTCCTCTCAAAAATGAGGCGCTGGGATAAAGGCCCTCGATCAGCCGCGTGTAACCGCTC
>CAYTAP010000004.1:25161-37734 GCA_964435775.1 uncultured Tepidisphaeraceae bacterium | reverse complement strand
CGATGGTAGCGAAGGAGTTTGGCCGATCCGAACATCTCCCCAAGCGCCGCCGCCCTTTCCCTTCTGACATAAAGTGGAAGGGCGATGTCCAAGGTTTGTCCGTAACCGGGCGGCGTGTCCCAGATGCGCCGGGGGATGATCGCATTTTCATCAAGCGTTCCTGAATCGAGGTCGATCCCATGGATTCGCTCGAGCATCAGCGACACCGCTTTGCCACGCGCCGCGGCGTCGGACGGGGCTTTGACATACGCTTCCACCGCCGATTCCAAGGCAGTGGCCTCCCGCCCGGCCGCCAGCCGCGCATAATATTTCCTCAAGGCGAGCTTCGTCAGGGCATCGAACGCGTCGTATCGAGCGGGCAAACCTTCCGTTCCCAATCGGCCGGCATCCGAGGGGTTTGGCAAACAAAAGCGATCGAGCATCCATCCATCCCTGGCCAGCTTCAATGCGGCCGTCGCCGTTTTGGATGGAGCGAAAAGTTCATCGATTTCATCCGCGACGCCCATGCCGGCCATCAGCGTCACGACCCATACCGCAACCGCCGCGCTCATCGTTCGTTTCATGAATCCGCCATGTCGAGCTGCAAACACATCCGCCGGGTGCGCCCGGCGGCTTATGCGTCGCCGATGGGATTATGCCATCCCCTCAAGCCGCAAGGAATCCCCCCAGGAGACTCGCCCATCATTACCAGATCGCCGATGGGCGACGATTGTTACACCAGCCGACAGCAGGGCTTTTTCTTTTGCGCCCTTCACGACATTGGTTATATTTCCTTGGCCGGATGCCAATTCAAGGAGTTGCCATGCACTACCGTCATACCGGACAAGCCAATTGTGATATGTTCGCCGTCACTCGAACCGCGTGGATCATCTTGATGATGATCGCTCTCACGACGATTTGTGGATGTGGTCGTGGCGCGAAATTGCGAGGCGGCGGTACGGCGACCTATTCCGCGGAGGGCGTCAGCTTCCAATTGCCGCCGGGGTGGGTGAAGGGGGATAACCTTCACTACCAGTTGGGTTACGCCGACGATCGCATCGGGACGGTGATGGTCACGCCGCTGGCCGGGGGGACGCTGGATGGTTATGTGGATACCGCCGCCAAGCAATCGGGCAATGTAGCCGCGCGCAGACGTTTGGAGGTGGATGGACACAAGGCGGTGGAGCTCATTTTGGATAGTGACAACAAGGTTGTTGAGCTGTTCATGCAGCGTGGCGAAGAGGTTGTGTACCTCAGTTTCAGCGTTCCCCCCGATGCGTTCGATTCCCAACTGCCGGCGTTTCGAGCGGCCGGACAGTCGGTTCGCTTTGACCGCTGAGCCACGCCCGTAGATCATCGCCCTGCTTCGCGAGCGTTGTCGTGCGTGCGTCCCGTGTTCACGTCGCCAGGAATCCCCCATCGACCGGCAGGGTCACGCCGTGGATCATGTCGGCCTGCTTGCTCAGGAGATACGCCACGGCATGCGCCACATCCGCCGGTTTGGCGAATCGGCCGAGGGGGATTCGCGCGAGCATCGGGCCGCTCTTGGCCGGGTCGCCCCAGGCCATTTCCCCCATCGGCGTCAGCGTCACCGTCGGGTTCACCGCGTTGACGCGGATGTTGTGCTTGCCCAGCTCCAACGCCATGACCCGCGTCAGTTGATCGAGCGCGCCTTTGCTGGCGCAGTACGCGGTGTGATCGCGCAGGCCGACCATCGACGCCTGGCTGGAGAGGTTGACGATCGCGCCCCCTTCGCCGCGCTCGATCATTCCTTTCGCCGCAACCTGCGCCAAAATCATCGCCGCCCGCACGTTGACGGCCATCGTCTGATCAAGCGCCTCAACCGCTGTTTTCAGGAACGATTGTGGAATGGAAATCCCCGCGTTGTTGACGAGCAGATCGACGCGCCCCGCGCGTTTGGCCGCGCTTATCGCCGCCGTCGCGTCGGCCAGGTCCACGCTGATCGTCTGGCACCCGATCTCCTTTGCCAGCGTCTTCAAATCCTCCTCCGAGCGGCTCAGCGCGATGACCTCGCCTCCCAATGCCGCCAGATGCCGTGCGATCTCCCGCCCGATCCCCTTCCCCGCGCCGCTGACCAGAATCCGTTGTCCATCAAATCGAATGTTCATCGTCTGCTTCCAAGTATTGATTCACCGCGGAGCCGCGGAGATCGCGTAGAAATACAAATGCGCCACTAAGACACAAAGGCGCAAAGCATATGGATGAGCGCCATCAATGGATCGCTATGCCATCGGATCCATTGATTTCTTTGTGTCTTGGTGACTTCGTGGCGCATTGCTTCTCTCATACTTCTCCGCGACCTCGGCGTCTTCGCGGTGAACTCTTCAGTCTTTTCGGTGAACGCTCCCACCTATTCCAATTCAATCTGCGCCTTGACCGAATCGGCCGGCATCTTGCACGCGAAGTCGAATGCCTCGACGCTTTGCTCGAACGCAAAGCGATTGGTGATGAGCGGCTTCACATCGATTTTCCCGCTGCCCATCAGCGCGATCGCGCGGGGGTAGACATGCGCGTAGCGGAAGACATGCTCCACCCGCGCCTCCTTCAACTGCGCCGCGACGACATCGTATGCGATTGGCGCCTGCGGCATTCCGACGAAGACGACCCGTCCGCCCGGGCAAAGGAGGTCGAAGACGCCCGCCGCCGCCTTTTCATTGCCGGAGCACTCGAAGACGACATCCGCGCCCCATCCGTCGCTCATCTCCCGGGCGACCTTTCCCAAATCGCGCTCGCGCGGGTTGACGCCGGTGATCGGCCCGAGCCGCCCGGCCAGTTCCAGCTTCGGTTGCTGCACGTCGCTCATGATGACCCGGCTGCACCCGGCCGCCAGCGCCGACAGCGCCGTCACCATCCCAATCGGACCGGCCCCGATGACCACCGCCAGATCACCCGGCCGGACTTGCGCCTTCGTTGCCGCGTGCATCCCCACCGCCAGCGGCTCGACCATCGCGCCCTCCGCGAAGCTCACGTTGTCCGGCAGCTTGAACGTGAAATCGGCCGGGTGGACGACCGTCGGTCGAAGCACGCCATGCACTGGCGGCGTCGCCCAGAAGCGCACCGCCGGGTCGAGGTTGTACATCCCCAGCCGCGACGCCTTGGAATTCGGATCGGGAATCCCAGGTTCCATGCAGACGCGGTCGCCGACCGTCAGGTTCTTCACATCGGTTCCCGTCTCGATGACGGTCCCCGCCGCCTCGTGACCGAGCACCATCGGCGCGTTGACGACAAAAGGCCCGATCCGCCCGTGCTGGTAATAGTGAACATCCGACCCGCAAATCCCGACCGTGTGAATCCGGATCCGCACATCGCGCCTGCCCATTGGCTCATCGAAGGCGATCTCGCGGAGCGTCAAGTCCCGCTGCCGTTCCAATACAAGCGCGCGCATGGGGTTCTCCTTGTCAGTAAGAATATCCTGCCGAGTGCCAAGTTACTGTAGCCACTGCGACGGGAATCCAAAAAGAAAAAGGCGACGAGATTCGCCGCCTTTTTCCCATTAGTGCTCGTATGGCGCGTCACCCCGCCGGCCGCTTCCGCCGTCCCAGTGCCACGGGGGCAAGCAGCAGCAGCGACAATGTCGCAGGTTCGGGCACCGCCGTGATCGAGAAGAAGTTGAGGTATCCGTAATTTCCCCAGCCGCCGCCGCTGATGGGAAGGCTGAGCTTGATGTAAATATGCCCCGACGCATCGGCGGGGATGTTGGCGAAGTCCATGAACTGCGTCGTGTTGTTCGATGGGTTGAAATCGATGTATTGATCGGTGCCTGCGTTCCCATCCTGCGTGCCCACGGAGTACCGTGTGAGACCAATGCCGCCGCCGCCCGGCAGTCCGGCGAACAGGCTGAGGTCGTATAGCTGGCCAGGCACCAATCCCATCAACTTCAATTGCCCCTGCCCATTGTTCTGCCAGCGTGAAATGCTCCACGACCCGCCTGTGTTGGCGCTGTCGTACCCCGGCACACCCGTGGTCCCGGCGGTGGCGCTGTTGCTGTAAAAATCATCGCTGACCGCCAGTGACACGGTGGTTCGCACACCGGTGGCGTCGCTGCCAAACGGCGACGCCACTTCCAGCGTGAACTGCGAGCCGTAGCCATTGGCGCCGTTCCATGTCCGCCCATGGCTATCCACGCCGCCCGCCGTGCCCATGCCAAAATACGCCGTCCGCCCCGGCTGGAGGGTGGTCAATGTGCTTGGCTTGCTGTCAAACCAGTCGTACATCTGCGAGGTGTTGTACGCCCGCTGCCATACGACGTTGCTGTGCCCGCCGGAACTGTATTCGCTGTATCGCAGGTTGTTCTCGGCGAGGTATTTGGATCCATCCGTGTAATTGGGACTGTAGTTGGTCCCAGCCGGGTCTCCATGACCGGTATAAGTGTCGAAATTGATCGTCGGCAATCCGCCGGAGGTGCGGATGTTGTTTACCGAATCTCGTGCATTATATGCGGTGTCATCAACCGCCTGGTAAAACCACATCGGTTTACCCACCAGTTTGGACGCGTCGGCTGACCCAAGCTTTCCATGCGTGGACAAGGGCGCGAAGCCGGCGAAAACATCCGTAAATTGCGCTGCTGCGTTAAATGTCCCTTGCGCCCCGGCCGACAGCCCTGTCGCGTACATCCGCGTGTAGTCAATGTTATATTGGTCGGCCACCTTGGCGATCATGTTCACTGCGGCCGGTACCTCGCTCCACCAGCCTGCGTTCGATTGCGGCGCGTACAGGAAAAAATCCCGGCTCTTTGCATTGGCCAACAAGGCGTCGATGTTTCCGTTGACCTGCGAGGTGTTGTCCGAGACGTAATAGGTGGCAGTATTGGCGGGGTTATTTGTCTGAATGTAATGACTCACGCCGGCCTCCCCCAGCCCGGCCATGAACAGATAAATCGGATACGACTTCGACGGATCGTAATTCGTCGGCACATACAGCCGACCCATGAGGTTCCGCCCGTTTTGCCCGCCGACTGAACCGCTGCCGTTGTTCAACAGGCCGTCGCTCCCCCAGTCATAATTGTAAACGATGAAGTCGTTGGGGTTGGCAGCCTGTGCCACTGATGCACCCAACAACCCCGCGCCGATGATTCCCAGCACCTTGATGTGACGCACGTTTGATCCTCCTTATTTTACAGCGTTCAACACCTTCACAACTGTTGCACTGTCTCGCCAGATCATCCTTGGTTTCGACGAAAAAGTCAACGTGAAAAACGGGCGCAAGCGCCGGCCCATCGCCACGATGAGCCTCTTTTCAGCGAATAAATCCACTCCCCCCATTTTCCCTCACTGCCAGCGTCCACGATACCCCTGTTACTTCGTGCGTCTGCCCATTCACACTCACCCGCCCGCGCATCCCACTCGGCATGGTCCCCGTCAACACCACCTGTCCCGCCTCGCCGCGCCATGCGATCGACACCGGCCCGTGCCGCGTGAAGATCCGTCCGCTCGCATCTTTCATCAAATCCACACGCGGCCGCAGCGTCGCCACATCTCCTTGCTGATCGATTCCAGGCAAGCCAAGAATCTGCGTGAGGTAAAACTCCAGCGGCGCCCCGGCCCAGGGATGCGACCAGGTGTCCAGGCTGTCTCCGGCGAACGTTTCCCAGAGCGTCGTCGCCCCCGCGTCGATCATTGGTTTCCAAAGCGTGACGATTCGCTCGGCCGCCAGCTTGTGCATGCCAAGCCGCGCCATCTCCGGAAGCAGGTATGCCCAGAAATACGGACCGTTTCGCGCGATGGTTGGATCGGGATCGGTGAGCAGCTTCGTGATGATCCGCCGCGCCTCATCATCATCGCAACATCGGGCGGCAATCGCCCAGGTGTTCGTCTGTTCGCTTATCTGCGTGAGCTGTCTCCCCTCGAAGATGCCATCAATGAAGACGCCGCGACTGGGGTTATAACATGTTTGACGGATGCGCCTGGCCAGCAGCGTCGCCGCTTTGCCGAGGGCTTGCGCGTGGTCGTCATTGCCAATCGCCGCTTCCATTTCCGCCAGCGCGCGTTGCGTTTGCACGATCAGCGCATTGAGCGCCGCGTTCGTTCCCCGCCGATCAATTCCGGCGTCCCTGGTGTTGTGCCAACCAAGCCCCGGATGATCGATGAACAGCAGCCAGTTGTCCTCCCGGCGCAATTGCGGCAATTGCGGATCGTATGGATATTCCCATTCGATCTTGTTCGTCACCGGGCCGATGTCGGTCCGGCACATTCCGCTGTCATCGACCATCGACAGGAAGCAGCCCAGCAATCGCCGGCACGGCTCGATGAGTTGTCGCACAGTCTTGAGGTCGCCGGTGTGACGCCAGTAATCGCGCGTCCCGATCACACCCAGGAGGTCGAAGTCGAGCATGGTGTCCTGCCGCGCGCTGAATGGACACGACGGCACCAGACCATTGGGCGCCTGGCGTTGGAATTGTTCGACGACCACATACCGCCAGTGCCGGGTGTCGCCGGTCCATTGCGCCAGCCAGCGTGCAGTAAGGTGCGAATCGGCGAGATAGACCGATTGCTCCCTGCTTGCGCAGTCCATCAATCCTTCCTGCGCCGCGCAGCGGATCGTTTCGACGCACAGCTTCGCGATCGCCTGGGCGTTTGGGTCGCTGAAAGTCGGGCCCGCCCGCCAGTCAAGCGCCATCGCGCTTTCACGCAGGCGAACCTTGGCGAATGTCACCGGACCCTCAAACCCGCGAAGCACCAGCACGACATATCGCATCGCGTTGTAGTGCATCGGTTGCCAACGCAACGACCCCCCGGCCGCTTCCACGCGGTCGCAGTAGCTCACGCCCTTGCGCACCAGATCGGGCCGCCCATCGGTCAAGCATTCACTCCATCCCACATCGATGATGCCCGGGGATGCGGCATGGCACTCAAAGATCACCTGACCGGTCATCTCGCGGCCCATGTCCTGGCATATGACCGCGCCTTGATCGTGCGCCAATCCCATGATCGTGAACGCGCCGGCGACATCGTGCGGTTCGAGGCGGATGGGGGATGGATCGGTCCACTTCGCCGCCATCAACTCCGCGCCGATGCTTCGCGCGCCGGCCGCGGCGCTGATCGGTTCGGGTTTTTGGGTGATGCCATACACGCTTAGGAGCGACGGCACGCGCTGGACGTATTCCAATCGCGGCAGGGGGGAGATGCGCCAGTGCGGGTGCGGCGCGGTCGTTGCCGGCGTCAGGACCTCCGCGGCGGGCCATCCGCTGTCATCGAAGCTGACGCTCGTCCAGTTGCCAGGTCCTTCGCCGGCGCCCGCGCTGTCGGCTTGAACGAAGTGTTCGATGGATGGCAGCGCCCAGTTGCGCCGCGGGGCGTCATGGCGCCACCCGGCGCGGTCGCTGGCCTTCCATTGGTCATCGACGCCGAACACCTGTTCGTCGCCCCCTTCGTAGCGTACGAGAAGTTGCGCCACCATCCCGGGCGAATCGGCGGGGACGTGGTTGTTGGTGGAATGCCCCGGCCAGTGGATAAGCACGGCCAGTACGTTTCGCCCCACGTTCAGCCGCTCTTGCACCGGGAACTCATCGAGCATCGGGCGATGGGGATGATGAAACGCCGGCCCGCGGCCAACAAACTGTCCATTCAACCATGCGTTGTAAGTGGATTCGCCGTAGAGCAGCACCCGCGCCGACACCGGGCGCTTGGCCAAGGTGATCGTCCGTCGAAACAACCGCGTCGCCGCGCCATGCTGACGAGGCCCCAGCCACAGCCGCGCATCGGCCAGATGGTAATTGTGACCGAGATCGATTGTGGGCATGATCATTCTTTCATAGTGGTCAACAGTGGCAGACAGGGAACACAATTTTCATAACCATATCCCCTGTAGTGGCTTACATATTAGTTAGTATCCGCGGCAGGAATGAGTCGGGCCGCGATGATCCGAACACAGTCGGTCACATTTTTTTGTGGACACGGAACACAGCATGCAGTATACTGTTGCAATAGTTGCGAGGCCAAGAGATTTTAGGTCACCGCAAGCATTTCCAACCTGCAGATACAGATAGACGATTGCGGTTTATAAAGGAGTGCGCAATGGCAGCATTGATCGATGGGATTCGCGTGCCAACGGGGCAGCGGGCCGCGCGACGGCCTGTCCGCGCGTTTACGCTCGTGGAGTTGCTCGTCGTCATCGGCATTATTGCGCTGTTGATTTCGATCCTTCTTCCGGCCCTCAGTAAGGCTCGACAGGCGGCGTATCTCGTTGCGTGTTCGAGCAACCTCCGCCAGATCGGCACGGCTTTCATCATGTACGGGACGGAGTACCGCGGGTGGTTGCCGGCGATCTACGGAACGCCCGGCATGACGCAGTCCGGCACCGATATCGGCGACAGCTTCCGGATGTGCGAGGGGTACACGCTGGAATGGGCTTTGGCGCCCTACCTGGGTGGTTCTTTCCCATTCAACAGTAGCCACGCGGAGACCTATGCCCGCGGCGTCTGGGTTTGCCCGGCGTCGGGAGTGACCATCGGACGTGGAAAAAATAGCGGCGGGGCCCTATGGCCAGCCAGCAACAGCATGTACCTCTACCCCGGCTCCGACGTCGGGACGCGAGGCAACACCTACGCCGGTTTGTACAACCACGAACGCAACAGTTCTCATTACATGACCGGCATGCCCCCGGCCAATCCAACGAACAGCGAGATGATCCCCGATTCATGGAAGTTCAGTGGCTATCGAAAATGGCTTCCCCAAGTGCCGCTGCAGTGGTGTTCCATGCGCCAATCCCCGTTCACCAGCGCCTTGGGTTTGGGGCAGCCGAGCTACCATGTCAGCGGCAAACTCGGCGAATCCGAGAAAGGTGGCCGACCGGTGGTCTACATGGATGGGCATGTCCATGTTGTCCATCAGCGTCTGTACATCGGCGCCTACTCCAACATTCTGTCGGCCAACGCCACGCCCAACATTCATGAGTGGTACCCCCGCTATGGCCAGGCTGATTTCCATTACCAGGCGAGTGTGTTTGCAATGTCGGAATATTAAAAGTTCCATTACCCAGAATTGGACGTATAGAAGGTGTCATAGTTCAGGGTCTTTTTCACATTTCGGAGGAACGATATGCGCAGGATGAAGAAAATGAATTATTACAAGACGGTCGCGGCCATTGCGGCAGCGGGTGTGCTGAGCATCGCGTGTGCCCAGGTCGGCGCTGCGGTCATTCCCGTCAGTGGGGGTACCGCGAACAGTTCGAGTTTTGAGAAATTTGCGGAATTTTTTGATGCCCAACCGCTGACCACTCCCACGGCCGGTGCAACGGCGGATAACTTTGGTACGGCAGGTGCCATATACACAAACAGTGGCCGAGCGGCGTATGTGGATTTCGGCGCTAATTTCAATTTGGTCACGATCAACGGCGTGTGGCTGGGATTGAAGCTGAACGGAACCAATCCCAGTGATGCGAATGACTCACTGCTTACTTTTTGGAGCAGTGACAAGGATAAGGCCTTTGAGGCGGGCGAGGGGGACACCTTGGCGCCTGACTTCAACATGTTCACATGGACAGGCGCCACGCCGAGCAAGAGTTGGCAGCAGATTTTCACGGGCAGTGTGACGCCTGCCCAGCGTTATTGGGTGATTGCCTTTGATGGCACGCAAGTAGCAAGTAATCGCATTGAGGAAATCGTCTTTACCAGCGTGCCGGAGCCGGCTTCGTTCTCACTGCTCGGTCTGGCCGGTCTGATGTTGTTGAGACGCCGCCCGGAGGTGGTGTAAGCGTCCTCCCCATTCGGTGCAAACGCGTGTAATTGAACGCGACCATGAGCGAGCCGCGCAAGGCTCGCTCTTTTGTTACGGAATGGTGTTGGTGGCAGGAAACATCCGCTGGAATTCCGCTGCCAGACACTTCTTCACTTCCGCCATTGTTGGCGCGGCGTTTCCCAACAACCGGGCGATCGACGCCACGGGTCGGCCGGGCAGGCCGCAGGGGATGATGAGGTTGAAGTAGCTCAGGTCCGTGGTGACGTTTAATGCCACGCCGTGCATGGTCACGCCTCGTCGAATCCGCACGCCCACGGCACAAATCTTGCCAAGCTGGGCGCTTGCGTCGCCGGTTTCGATCTCATTTTTGGCGGCGCTGCTGTGCGGTGCGGTGGGGCGGGACAGGGGCACCCAGATGCCGATCGCGTCTGGATCCTTTTGCGCCGCGATGCCGATTTCACGCAGCGTGACGATAACCGTTTCCTCTAGGCGGCGGACGTAGCCGCCGACGCTCAGGTGATGATCGCTCATGCGGATGATGGGATAGGCAACAAGCTGGCCGGGACCGTGGAATGTGATGTCGCCGCCGCGATCGGATTGGACGACCTCGACGCCGAGTTCCCGCAACGCCTCTTCCGACGCCACCAGGTTGTGGTTGATCCCCGGTCGGCGTCCCAGCGTAATGACCGGCGGATGCTCGACGAGCAGCAGTCGCTCGGGCGCGCCCGCGACGACCTCCGCATGCACCTTTTCCTGATAGGTCCATGCCTGGCGGTAGGCCATCAGCCCAAGGTCTTCAACGATCATGCCCGCTCGCTTTCATGGCTTGCAGGATCACCTCCACATGTTTGGCCGTCGCGCCTTGTTGCGATCGGACAACGTCTTGCGCTCGCTCTCCCATCGCCAGCGCGTCGGTCGGTTCCGACAGCAATTTCGACAGCGTTTCAGTCAGTTCCTCGTCCGTTTCCACTTCAACGATCGCGTTGGCGGCGCGAAATTGCGACATCGGCTCGGCGAAGTTTCCCGTGAACGGTCCGACGACGACAGGCCGCCCCAGCGCCGCCGGTTCGATCATGTCGCTTCCGTGCTGGCGTGTTCCCAGATCAAGCAGGGTTCGCCCGACAAACACGACCTCGGCCAGCGCATAAAACCGGCGGAGTTCACCCATTGTATCCCCGAGGATCACGACCGGCGGGGCGGCGTCGCCCTCGCCATGAGGTCCTTCAGTTTCCAAGCTGCTCGCCTGTAGGGGCGGCTTCAGCCGCCGCTGTTCCTCCCAACGGCGGCTGAAGCCGCCCCTACCTGGAGGCACTTTTTCCTTCCCTGTTTCTTCTCCGTGGTCTCCGTGGTGATATTTCTTCCCCGACCGTCGCACACATTCAAACCCGGCGCTTCCGATCAGCTCCGCGACTTCATCAAACCGCTCGGGCTTTCTCGGCACGAGCATCAGGCGCAGCGAAGGGAACCGCACGAGCAATCGCCGATAGGCCCCAAGCAGAATCTCCTCCTCCCCCGGTCCGGTCGATCCGCACACCCACAAGCGTTGGTAATCGGCCAGTCCAACTTCGCGCGCCAGCGCATCATCCCTTGGCGCGCCCTCGGCAATCGTCGCCGTATCAAACTTCATCGTGCCCGTCACCCGCACCCGCGACGGCTCGCATCCCAGCGCGATGAATCGCTCGGCGTACGCCTGCTCCTGCGCACAAACCATCGTCAGCCCGGCGAACATCCCGTTCACGAGCAGTCGAATGCGATGATATCCTGCGAAGCTGCGGCTGGTCAGTCGGCCGTTGATCAGCACCACCGGGATGCCGCGCTGCGCGCACCGGCGGACAAAGTTCGGCCAGACTTCCAATTCCATCAGCGCGACAACGCCTGGCCGAAGGCGATCGAGCACCCGCGCGACCGCGCTCGAAAAATCGAGGGGATACCAGATGACCGTCACGCGAGGATTGTCCGCGTACAGCGCCATTCCCCGCTCATGGCCGGTGCGTGTCGTCGTGCAGATGATGAAGTACAAGTCCGGCCGCGCTTCGGCGAGCATCCGCACCAAACTTCTCGTCGCGTTCATCTCCCCCAGGCTGACGGCGTGAATCATAACCGCCGGGCTGTTCCCCTCGCGCTCGTCCACATACCCCATCCGTTCCCCCAGCGCCCCCAGGACCTTTCGCCGGGTCGCTCCCTTGACGAGCCAATAGGGCGCCGCCGCCATCAGCCCAGTCCAGTATGCCAGATCGTAAATGCTCGCCATGCGCTCAGCGCCTTTGTTCAACATTGGATGTTCAATGTTGGTTGTTCGATGTTCCGCCGTGGCATTACCTGAACCTTGAACCCCGACGCCCGAGTCTTATTTCGCAGTCACTACATCCCGCGCCCCATACAACCCGCGCTGTCGGATATACTCCTCAACGCCCGGCGGGATCATCCATCGCACTGACTGTCCTCGCGCCAAGCGGTCGCGCACTTGCGATGCGCTGATTTGAATGAGCGGCGCGTCGGCCACATCCCCGGCCGCCGGGCGGCACCATGCGGGGAGGGCGTTCAGGTCGATGTTCGACCCCGGACGCCCCATCACGACCAGGCGTGCCTCGCGCACAAGCACCTCCGGTTCGTACCATTCGGGAAGCGTCGCCAGCATGTCCGCGCCGATCAGCCAGGAGACCTTGCCCCACCCGCGCGCCTGCAGTTCGCGGACGGTATCAATTGTGTAGCTTGGCCCACTTCGACGCAGTTCGATGTCATCCACCTCAAACTGCTCATCCCCCTCGACGGCGATACGACACATTGTCAGACGGTGCTCGGGGAACGCCATCGCCCTGTCGTTTGGTTTGTGCGGCGGGGCGGCGCTTGGAATGAGAACCACCCGGTCAAATCCCATCGCTTCGGCCACGGCACGCGC
>CAYTAP010000004.1:0-25151 GCA_964435775.1 uncultured Tepidisphaeraceae bacterium | reverse complement strand
AAACTACCGCCAAAGCACAACTTGCGCATCAGTGCCACCCGTGTGAGAGGGATCAACCCTTCGAGTCGATCCAAGCCGACCGTCCGGCCACCCCATCGGTCGATTCCATCCCGAATTGCCTATGGAAGGGCTTCTCCAAGGGACGATACTATCCATCTGGTCGTAGATCGGCAATGCAGCCCCCAAGCCGCAGGGTGGCGGGCGCTCTGGGATCGCCCGGGCGCTCAAAATTGCGCGCTGGTCCTCCGTTTGCAGAAGATGCAGTCGCGGGGCGATCGCGCGGCGTTAAGTGTCCACCAAACCATGCCGATCGCCCGTTTGGCACGGCGCGGCTATAAAGATTGCCTAAATCTTTACTTGCGTGACATGAACGAAATCGGTTAGTTGGCGTATTAATAAGGCGTTCGCGCAAAGCGCGTATTATGGGACAGTAGGCAGGCAGAGAAGTGGAGTATAGTTCTCTTAACAGAAAAGGAGGCCGGGATGGCCGCCAAGACGCAAGAGCAAACCATGACACAGCACGACGCGGGATTTGGAGCAACCGGTCGGCGAAAGTCCGCAAGCACGGCTGCGGTTCGTCATCGCATGCCGCGGACGCTGCGCGCCAGCGCGGAAGCGGTGCTGGCCGGGACGTATGCCTTCATGGAGAGCGATCTCTATAAAAGCAAGAATATTGAAAGCGAGCTTTTTGGTTACGATCAGGAGCCGGAGCTTCCGCAGACGAGTTGGTATCAGCCGACGCGCGACGACGTGTTGGGATTGACGGAACGCGACGTGCCGCAATTGATGAGCGCGGCGGAGGAACGGCTGATGTTCCGCCGGTTCAATTACGCCAAGTTTCGTCTGAGCAAACTGCAGCGCAAGGTGGCGCGCGAAGGCTTGACGAAGGCGAGCGCCGAGGAATTGGTCCTCTGGCATCATCGCCATGAGCACTTCCGCGAATACCTCGCGCGCACGAATCTGGCGCTGGTGCTGGCGATGGCCAAGCGATCGCGCCTGGGCGACCTCGACTTCGCGGAGGTGATCTCCGAAGGAAACATGGCGCTGATCCGCGCGATCGAAAAGTTCAACGTTGATCGCGGCTTCAAGTTCAGCACGTATGCGTGCCGGGCGATCCTGAAGGCGTTCAGCCGGACTGCGCAGAAGAGTTCGCGGTATCGGATGCGTTTCCCTGTTGAGTTTGAACCCGATCTGGAAAAGAGCGACTGGGCCGACCGTCGCCGCGATCAGGTGGAGGAGGAGTGCATTGACGAGCTCAAGGCGATCGTCAACCGCAACCTCGCGGACCTGAGCAGCGTTGAGCAGACGGTGATTCGCCGGCGCTTCAACTGGGAGCAGGAGGATGAAAGCCCCCTGACGCTGGAGGAGGTCGGTCGGATCATCGGCGTGACCAAGGAGCGGGTCCGTCAGATTCAGAACAAGGCGCTGGCGAAGATCAAAACCGTGATGGAGGACGGCGTTCTTCGCACGAAATCGGAGGCTAACGCGGAGGTCGTGCAAACGATCGCGTAATTTTTGCGACAGTTGCTATTGCAATTTCACAGGCGACTGGCTACAGATTTCTGTAGCCAGTCGCCTAAATGGCAAGATGAGCAGCCAGCATGAGTATGACGTTGGATAGCCTTCATTTTCCGCGTGTGAGCATGGAACCGTCCTCCGTGCTCGAAAGAGCGGTGGAGCGTGCTACCGGGGAAAATGTAGATGTGCTGCGTGCTCGCCCCATTAGCGACACGCGTCGAATTGCCGAACAACGCCGCGGCCGTCCTTTTCAGATCATTTCACGATTCCCATTTATCGGGCGCGGAAATGTGATGCGCGACCGCATCCTGTCGCACGAGCGAGTTGAAGCTGAACTCGACCGAGCCCTGCGCAATTAATTGTGCTTGTTCGTTGTCATGGATAAAACTCCCACCACTGTCAAGGAGTTATTTGATTTTTATCACGAATTCGTGAAGCCTTTGTACAGCGCGGTCCAACTACAAAATGCCCTGCCGGCGGAAGTTCTCTTTGAAATCAATGCGGCGTTCGATCATCTGTCTCGCCACTGGCAATATGGAGAGACAGAGCAGGCAGTCGTCGAGAAAGCCTACTCCCATCTCAAACGAAGTTGCCTCGATATTTTTAAACTTGCGGTCAAGCAAGCGGGGGATCAATTTCGAGAATTGCGGACAATCGACACAAGCGTGATCGACAATGGTGCATTCGATTGCGGCCTTATCGCACTCTGGACGAAGATAAAAAGTGGTGCAACCATTGCGCGACAGCAGGAAGGCAACGTTCGACAAGAGGACAAGGAAGTGATTAAAGCGTTTGATGCCTGGAGCCCCGTATATGCAGACTGTGTGGCAATTGAAAAGGTTTACTATACGCATCCGAAACTCCCCTGGGCGATAAAGAGACAAGGGCGAGGCAAATGGACTGAGCGTTTGATCGGTTTTGCATTGGGTGTGCTTGCCAGCATTATTGCCACTATCATTCTGGGATGGATATCAATCGATGCTTGGCAAAGGCTGTCGGCGAGAAACACCGCTTTACATAGAGTAATGGCAATTGTGTGCACCGGATGCCGTCAATGATTGCGCGCATGCCCTTCGACACCTTCTCCTGGTCCCTGCTCCTGATGCTGCTTTTTGTGTTTGCGTTGTCATGCGCCATGTTCTGGGTCCTCGCGCTGCGGGATACGACGTTTCGGCGGCGACTGGCGATGTCGGACTGGGCGAAGAGCCGGTCTTTTCACATTTTCACCAAGGGGCAGGCCGACCTCCCGCAGCCGCTGGCATCGCTGCGGCAACTGAATCCCGTGGCCATCCTCTCGCTGGCGGGGGGGGACAGTCTCATCCTTCATCTGCAAACCGACCCGCCTCCGTCGCGGATGGTCGGTCCGATCCGGGATCATTGGCGGCTCTTGGTGCGGCACACCGGCGGCGATTGGCGTCCGGCGGGGTTGCGGCCGACGCGCGTCGCGGATTCATTGCTTGATCGGTTGCAACTTCAGGACTATCCCGGCGCCGCCGACGATGCCAATCGCCTGATGCCCCTGGCCGTCGATGCCAGGGCGGCCAAAACCCTCGCTCATTCGCCGGCGCGCACGCTTCTTCCTCCTGATGTCGGGTTGTTTCTGTCCGGCGGCTACCTTGTGCTCGACTTTTCCACCCGCCCGTTCGACCCCATCGAGTTCGACCGCATGCTTGCGATCTCCTCCCAGCTTGTCGCCCAGCTTCCGGCCGTGGCGGCGAGTTCATGAGAGGCGGATGACCCGGCGTGACTTCAATCTCGCCGTCTCACCCATTCATCATCCATCAGTGCATAGTGGGTATGAATAAGCCGTGAGAACCCCGTTCCATCCCAGGATCGCGCTTCGATCCTTACGCCTCCCGGCTCGATTCGGATGACGTTGTATTCGTTGGGTTCGCCTCGCCGGCGGTTGGAGGTCGCGGTGCCGGCATGGACGGCGATCATGGACCGGCGGGTCGTGGGATGAAACACGCGCACGTCACCGCTGTACGCCAGATGGAGGTGTCCGCTGAGCATCAGATCAACCCCGCTTTCTTCAAACAGCCGCAGCGCTTCGCGGGCGCCGCCGATGATGTCCACCGGCGGTTCCCCCGGCGCCGGAAGAAACGGATGATGGGTGACCACCACCTTGAAGAGGTCATCCGGCGTTTCATCGAGGTGGCGCCTGGCTTCGAGCAATTGCTCCCGGGAGATGCGTCCCCCTTTCCATGTCAGCGACCGCGCGGTGTTGAACCCCAGAACCATGACGCGATCATCACGATAGACCGGCCGGAGGTCCGGCGAAATAAACCGCCGATATCGTGCGAGCGGCGATAAAAACCGGCGTACGACATCGTACAGCGGCACATCGTGATTTCCCGGCACCACGAGCTGCGGCGTCGGCAATTGCTTCAAGTAATCCCGCGCCGCGCGGAATTGCCCGACCCGCGCTCTTTGCGTGAAGTCTCCGCTGACAATGAGGAGGTCCGGCTTGAGCGCATGCAGCTCCCCGAGCAGGGCGTCTGCCACGGGCTTTTCCACCCGTCCGAAGTGCAAATCGGAAATATGCGCAAGTGTGATCATCGCGGGGCAAGGTATAAGCGGAGGCTTGCCTCGTCCAACCCGCGACGGTTGGGGCTACGCCGCTTCCGGAAGGGGAATGCTCGTTGTCTCGGCCGCCCGCACGCGATTCAAGCCGTCGAGCGCCGCCACCTTGTAGCACTCGGCCAGCGTCGGATAATTGAAAACCGTATCGACGAAATAGTCGATCGGCAGTCCCGCGCTCATGACGACCTGTCCGATGTGAATGAGTTCCGTCGCGCCTGTTCCGATGGCATGCACCCCGAGGAGTCGGCGGCTTTGCGGATGAAACAGCAGCTTGAGCAGGCCATGCGGATCGGCAATCAACTGCCCGCGGGCGATTTCCCGATAGCGCGCGATGCCACCTTCGTAGGGAATCTTCTGAGCGGTCAGCGCCTGTTCGGTTTGGCCGATCATGCTGATTTCGGGAATGGTGTAGACACCGTAGGGGAACAGCGCCGGCGTCGGTTCGACGAGTTGCTTGAACATGTGCGCGCTGGCCAGGCGGCCTTGTTCCATCCCCGTCGCCGCCAGCGCGGGGAAACCGATCACGTCGCCGGCCGCATAAATATGCGGCGCGCTTGTTTGATAAAACTCGTTCACTTTCAGACGCCCGCGATTGTCGGCGCTCAGCCCCGCCGCGCCCAGGCCCAGCTTCGCCGTCGCGCCCTGGCGACCAATGGCATACAGCAGTGTTTGGGCATGGATCGACTTGTTGCTCGCCAGCGTCGCTTCGACATGCGACCCGCAGTCCTCGATCCCCGCGACCGATTCATTGAGCCGCAGGCGAATCCCCATGTCCCGCATCCGAAACTGGAGGGACTCGGCGAGTTCATCATCCACAAAATCGAGGAGTCGCGCGCGGGTTTCAATGAGCGTGATTTTCACACCCACCGCCGCGAGCATGCACGCGTATTCCACCGCGATGACGCCGCCGCCGACGATGATCATGCTGTGGGGCAATTCGCGCAGTGTCAGCAACTCATCACTGTCGATGATTCTGCGCGTCGAGAAGGGCACCTGTTCCGGACGGGCCGGCTCGGTGCCGACGGCCACGAGAATATACGCCCCGGTCAGCTCCGTCGCTTCGCCGTTGCCCTGTACGCGAACCGTGTTGGGATCGACAAAGCTCGCGGTTCCCGCGAGCATGGTCACACCGTTGCGCGCCATCTGGTTGCGGATGACGTCCACTTCGGTATGAACGACGATCTGGCATCGATGCAGCAGGTCGTGCATCGTAATGTGTCGCTTGACGGCGTAGCTGTCCCCGTACACCGAGCGCTCGCGCAATCCGGTCAAATGGAGCACGGCTTCACGGATGGCCTTGGAGGGGATCGTTCCCGTGTGAATGCACACTCCGCCAACGCTCTGCGGGCGGTCGATGAGCGCCACCCGGCGGCCAAGCTTGGCCGCATTGAGCGCCGCCTTCTGCCCGGCCGGACCCGAACCGATGACCACCAGATCGTAGGATGCCGATGCCATAGATATTGTTTGTATCGGTCATGTCGAATGCGGGGTTGACCGCGATTTTTCCACCAAACAGCCGGGATTTTCGCGCCGATAACAACTGCGTGGACAGTGATTTGTTGCAACAACCCCCGCAACCGCCCGCCGTTGCGCTCAAACAGCCCTCCAATGATGCCGCGCCGTCGGACTCATCCTCCGGCGATGGCGGCGGCGCCCGAATGCCCAAGGCGTTCCTCATCTCCCTGGCGGCGCTTCCGGCGTTGTTCGTGAGCGGCTTGTTCCTTGCGGGACAAATCTCCCGCCTCTACCCGGACACCACCGCCGCTCCGTGGGCGATGTCGGCGCTCCTCTTCGCGGCGACCGTTCTTTTGGCGATGGGCAACCTCATTCACCTTGTCACGCATTGGAATCGTCCCATGACGCACCTGCGTCGTGAACTCAAACAGATCCGCTCCGGCGGGCAATCCATCGAATCCCTCTCTCATATCCGCGGCGGCATGCAACCGCTCGTGGGGGACATTCAGGAGCTTCTGCGTGATCTTCGCCGCCAGCACGCCGACCGCCTCGTTCTGGAAAGTGAAGCGCGGCTTCGCGTCGCCAATTGCACGGATGCGCTCGAGCGGCGAATGGCCGCTCTGCGCCAGCAGGCGATCCGCGATCCGCTCACGGGCTTGTACAATCGCCGGATGCTTGATGAAAGCCTGGGTGAACTGCTCGAACAGATGACCGAAGAGACCGGGCCGCTTTATGTCCTGATGATCGATGTCGATCACTTCAAATCCCTGAACGATCAGCTCGGCCACCCGGCAGGGGATGAGTTTCTTCGCAACGTCGGGCAGCTCATTCGCTCCACGATTCGCGCCCACGACATGGCGTTCCGCTATGGCGGCGATGAGTTCGTCATCATCATCACCAAAGGGGGACAGCTCGGCGGGCAGCGCCTCTCGCAGCGTCTGATCAGTCTTGTTGATGCCGCCGCACGAACGCTCCACGCCTCGCCGCCCCCACGTTTGTCCATCGGGCTGGCCGGGGCTGATGAAGTGCAGCCCCGCGATGCCGGCGCATTGCTCAAGCTGGCCGATGAACGCCTGTACGAAACCAAGGTCGCGCGCCGCCCGGTGCATTCCGCCCCAATGCTCATCCGCACGGCGAGCTAGCCTATCCTATACAGCACTAATAAAGTGAATACAGCCACAAAGCCACGAAGACACGAAGTGGTGTTCGACTGCGGGAAACGTTCCACCATTGGGATGATCTTCAACAAAATAAAAAGCGGGTAACCGGGAATTGCCGCTGACCTGGGATCGTGGCCTCATCGGTAGTCCCTTTGTGTCTTTGTGTCTTAGTGGCGTATGTCCTGGTTCAGCCGCGCCTCAATCGTCTTCCACGCGGCAGGGGGGTGGCCATCGACGGGGCAATAGAGCGCGACGTGGTCCGCCGGGACAATCACCACGTCGCTCACGCCGGCTAGGCGGGTGCTTGCAACCGGGACCGGGCCGTCCCCATCGCTCTTCTCTTCCCGGATCGCGCCGGCCAGTTGCTTGAGCGCCCCGCGGCATTGTCGGATTCCCCACCATTGCCGCGCGGCGGTCGGCGTCCACTTCGCCGGCGCTTCCACGCCATCGGCGACGAGGCGAGTGATGCTGCTCTGATCGCCGGCGACAATTGTGTATCGCACGCCGGCCCGTCGTGGGAGTTTGTCCAGATCGCGCAGCAAGGTGCTATGGGGCTTGAGTTCGTCACCGGCGGCCCCCAGTCCGTCGGTGATCATCCACGTCCAGCGCCACTGTGGGTTGTACCGCCACAAACGGTAATGCTCCTGTGCTTCCAGCAAAAGCCGATATCCCGCCCAGGGTGATCCTTCATTTGGCGGCGCGAGCAGGATCAGTCGATCCACGCCGCCGGCATACGTATTTCCCTCCACATACATGCGCGCCACGAGGCCGCCCATGCTGTGCGCGATGACATCAACCCGCAGGTTTGGGAATTGTTGCCGCAACGCGTGCATATGCCGTGAGAGAAGGGCCGCGCTCTCGGAGATCGGCTCATCGTTCGGATATGAAAAATACCCCACCTGGTATCCCTGATCGTCCAGCAGCTTCGCCATCGGCCCCCACACGCCGCGGTCGCAATCGAGTCCGTGAATGAGGAGCACCAGCGGGCGGCCGGGATCGACCGTTTGCGGCAGCAGGAGGCCATACCCGCGCCGCTGCGCGCCTGTCGCATCCGGCGCTGCGGTCGCGGTGAACGTTCGGATGGCCCGCCGCGCGTCGGGCAGGGTGGTCGGAAGCTTTTCAGGATCGAATCGGACAATGATCGCGTCAGGTTCAACCTCAATGTCACACCCCGCCCCCAGCGAGCGATTCAGCGCTTTGATGAACAGCGATCCCCCGAGCCCTTTCAAATCGATGCTCGCATCCGTTCCCAGATCGAGCGTTGGCAGATGCAGGCGACTTTCCAGAGCCTGGGAAAGTTCGCCCATGTTCAATCGCCCCTCATGCAGCGCGACCCGCGCTTCGTGCGGTTCGGCGCACGCGGGCGCGACGAACACCCCGCACTCCATCATCACCATCACCGAGATGATCCATCGTCGGTACATCATCTGCGCATCATAGGCGCAACCAGTATGGCGTCGCGTCCGCATCAACGTCAATTTCAAAATTACACCGTAGCCCCGGCGCGCCTCACTTTATACGCTATGACGTATGAGCCATGCCATACTCATCGCCGTCGGTACGGATCGTCCCGGGTTGGTGGACGAAGTGTCGCAATTCATCTTCGATCGCGGCGGAAACATCGAGGACAGCCGGATGGTCAATCTGCGCGGGCAGTTCGCCATGATGCTTCTGGTCGCTGGTGATCCGGCCGTCTTCGAGCGCCTCCGCGAAGGGTTGCCCGACTTTGCCGCGCGGACAAACCTGCACGCCGAACTACGACCCACCGGCGCCGAAGCGCCGCTGGCGCCACATGCCCAGCCGCCAACCAAAGTCCCGGCGCTCCCGTATCATCTGAGCGTCACGGCGCTTGATCAGCCGGGGCTGGTCCGGCGGATCGCCCAGGTGTTGCGCGCCCAGCAGGCGAATATTGAATCGCTCGAAACACATCTGGCCCCCGCTCCGATCACCGGCGCGCCGCTGTTTGAGATGGACCTGACCCTCTCTTTCCCCACCCAGGCGTCGCTGAGCCAGTTGCGCAAGGCGCTGGCGGCGGTGTGCGATGAATTGAACCTCGACTGGTCGCTCGAACGCGCCTGAACCATGGGTTTGCGCCTCAATGCGCTCTCGCGGGGCAAGCGGGAGAAAGATGGATTGCGGCCTTTTTCGCTTTTTTGCATTTTTCCTCTGGACAATCCGCATGGATTGCGAAACGATCAAGAACTGGCATGCGGGCGCGGCGGTTTGGTCCGCGCCCGTGTTGATGAACCACCCGCCATGCCCGGGCACGAAAGGATTCTCCTCCCATGTCATTCCAATCACTCATCGCGTGTGGCACCAAAGTATGGCTCGATTCGATCGATCCCGGCGAAATTAATACGTATCTCCCACTGGGGCTTTCAGGGGCCACGAGCAATCCGATCATCATTACGGGATTGATCAAGGCCGGTGTCGCCGAGGATGAGCTGACGTCGCTGATGGAGGAAGGCCACGACGATCAATCCGTCGCCTGGCACATGACCGACTTCATGGTTCACGATGCGCAGGAGGCGTTCTGGTCGGTTTTCCAGAAGACCAAGGGGAACGACGGGTATGTGAGCTTTGAGCTTGATCCACTTCTGGAAGATCCCGAACAGAACCTTCCGCATGCCCAGCGTGTCAAGCGGTACATCGAATTGGGCAAGCAGTGGTCGCAGGGGCATCAGAACCGCATGATCAAGGTGCCCGCAACCGCCGCCGGGATTGATGCGATGGAGGAGCTGGCCGCCGCCGGGGTGACGATCAACGTCACGCTTTGCTTCACGCAGCACCAATACGAAGCTTCGCGTGATGCGATCTGGCGCGGGGCCCAGCGCCGTCGCAACGGGCTGCATGACTTCAAGAGCGTTTACTCGATTTTCGTCTCCCGCGTCGATGTGTACACCGAGCAGCGTCTTCCCGATCTATCCCCTGAGGCGCAAGGCCAGGTCGGCATCGCCAACGCCCGTCACATGTGGCAATTGAACCAGGGCTTCTGGCGTGACAAAAACTTGCGGCTCCAGCAGGAGATCATCTTCGCGTCCACCGGGACCAAAAACCCCAGTGAGCCGAAGGATAAGTACGTCGAAGCGCTCGCCGGCAGCGACATCCAGACCAATCCCCCGGCCACCAACGCTTTTGCCCGCGACAACGACAAGACCTACAAGCGGCACGTTGATGAACCGCTTCCCAAAGCCGTCGCCGATGAGATCGCCGCGAAGGTGGACAATCAGAAGTTGGAAGACACATTGATGGAGGAGGGGATCGAGAAATTTGTCAAACCGCAGCGGGCGCTGCTCAAGCTGATCGCGGAGAAGCGGGCGTCCTTGACGCCGTCGAAGTGACGGAGACGTACTTTTTGATTGCCGAAAAGCGCGCACCGGCGCATTTCAATCAAAAATCGCAAATCAGGAATCAAACATCCCAAATGGGTGGTGCGCGGTCGCATGGTCGCGTCGCACCGTCGCCTTGGGAGAAGTCAATATTTGTGGACTCGCGCGGCACCGGCGGTGGTTGGATGGCGTTGCTCCCGCAACGCCGTCGCGTCGCGGGAGCGACGCCCTCCATCCACGCACATCGGCCGCAATAATTGACCACTCCCGCGCCCTGTCGCGCCCACCCCCATTTCGTTGACAGTCCGGAGCGTGTTCTGATAGAAGAATCCGCTGGCGGCAGGCTTATTCCGGCGAGGTTCCGGATCGAATGCAACCACCCTTGTGGGGAAACATAGTGGGGAAAGCCCGACGACGGGGTGTTTCAAGCGGCATGCGGGCCTGACATGCCCATCAACTGTGTCTAACAACCGTGTCCATCAACGTGCCTGGAAAAACGACTTGCAAGTGATGACCTCTGGATCTTTTTTTTAACCCATCCAGCGCGAATGGCGCTGCCGTCGCCGCCGGTCCATGCGCCGGGGCGCGGCCAATGGAGGATCGCGAATGTTGAATCGTCGCCCGTTCCGCAAAGCGTCCCATACGTCCAATCCCAAAGCCTCGAAAGCCTCGAAGGGAAAATCCGCCGCGCGGCGGCAGCGGTTCCTTCTCGATCCCCTCGAATCCCGCGTGATGCTGACCGTGGTCACCGGAGGGGATGTCTTTGAATATATTGACGCCGCCGGCAAGGAAGTCCGCGTCTCTGCCAACGGGAATATCCAGGCCGATCTCGTCGCCGGTGTTCTCGACGATCAGAACCAGCTCATTCTCACCGACATGCCGGGGCATTATTTTGCCAGCAGCGTTGGTCGCGCCGGGACGGACACGCTCGGCGGGCTGGGCGGACAGGATGGCGTCGAACCCGTCACGCTCAACGAAGCCTTTGGCGCCCCGACGTTTTACGGTGGATTGGCCGCCCCCAGCGACAGCATTCACTTCCGCGCCCTGGCGAGCAACCCCATCAGCGGGGAAACCTACGGCATCAACGTCTATACGACCCTGAATGGCACGACGCCGCAGAACCACGTCAACATTGTTCAATTGAACAACCAGACTGGCGCCGGCACGCTCATTGCCGATCTGACGAACAACGCTGTCCTTCAACACAATCCCAACCTGGCCGGCTCACTTCCGGCCGGAACACAAAACACGACGGTTGCCGCAACCGCCGCCGCCATCGATCAATCCGGCACGCTCCTCTACTTCGTCGCCGTGGACAACACCCCGCAGTTCGTCCCGCCGCCGTCGGGCGGTGGCGCGCCTCCGGCACCCCCGGCGACGTTCAACACCCCCCGGCTGTATGTATACAACCTCAACTCCGGCACGCTCTCGGCGGTCAGCGGGACTTTCGGCGTCACATCGGCCGATAACTTCGTCAACATCAGCGCGATGGCTTTCGTTCCCGGCACGAACCAGCTCGTGGGCTTCGCCTCGCGCGGCGGGACCGCCACGGGCGGCGGCGGGACCGGTGGGGGCGGGGGCGGTACAAACGCCACGCAGGATACCAACAACGATGCGCCGCTTGGCGATGCCGGTTCGCTGGTCAACATTCCCCTGGGCAACACCGACGGCATGGGCAATGGCGTCGCCGTCACCCTTGATGGCGAGGATGTCGGCAACATCACCGGGCTCTCGTTCGTCCAGAACGACCCCACCCTCAATCCAGGTACGTTCGTTTTGGCGACCCAGAACGACGGCGAAGACAGCCAGTTGCTCCGCATTCGCCGCTCGACCGGCACTGCATTCATTTATGGCGGCCTGACCGATCTTCAGGACACCGGCGATGCGCCCATTCGCGGCCAGGACATTCAGGACCTCACTTGGAACCCCACCCTCACGAACCCGTACACCGGCGAAATGGGAGTTCTTCTCGCCACGGATGCCTCGACGGATGATCTTCTGTTCATCGACAGCCGCCTCCGACCCACGCAGGCGGACATCTACCACATCAACGTCACACGGGCCGATGAGGCGGCCTCCATTGCGATTTCGCAGGTGGCGCTCTACGACCCCAAGAGTCCCGCCACGATCCGTCCCGACATTCCCTTTGACGGTAACTCGCCGAACTTGCAGGTTGTCGACGCCCAGGGCGGGGAAAACCTCAACATCAGCTCCGGCGAGGGCACCGGCACCGTCTACATTGGCGCTCGCACACGCGACATCACCCCCAACACGGACTTGGAGCAGGATATCCCCGTCATCAGCGGAAGCCTCACCGGCACGATGGGATCAACCGTACCCGGTGCGGTTGAAACCAATGGCATCCTCCGCCCCGGCATCACCGTTTCCACCGGGCAGATCACCGATTTCGTCTCGCCGGTTCCCACAATCGCCGATCGTCTGCTTGGTTCCAACCTGAGCGGCATTCAGGGCGTCGCCACCGGTCCGCCCGACTTCATCGCCGTGATCGATTCCGACCAGGTGGATGCCGGCGGCAATCGCATCGCCAGCGATGAACTGGCTCTGGTCAATCCCACCACCGGCAACGCCTATTACGGCGGCGGCGTCTATGATGCCACCACCCTTAAGCCGCTCTCGCATGTCAGCGCGATGGCGTACGGCGATCTCAACTCCGATGGCGTCAACGAGCTGTACGCCGTCTATGTCATCAACAACATCCCGACGCTCGGCCAACTGATCGACAACCAACTGTCGCCCGAGTATGGCGCGTTCCACCCCATCGCCGCGATCGCCGGTGGGTCGATTCCCTCCATTCAGGCGATGACCTTCACGCCCGATGGCACGACCTTGTACATGGTCGATGGGCAAAGCAACCTCCGCCGCGTCGATCCGACCAACGGCAACGTGCTGGCCACCCTTGGCGTGGTTCGGGATGTCAACAGCAACGAAGCCCTCTCGATCAATTCGATGGGCTTCAGCGACGCTGGCACGCTCTATGGCCAGGACCTCAAATACGGCCGTCTCGTCGATATCAATCTGTCCAGCGGCATCGCCGGCGCGGCCAGTGCCACGCCCGCCGGTTCGTTGTCCCCCACGATCGGGGCGATCTCGTGGAGCAAGACCCAGCACCGATTCGTTGGCGTTGACAATGTTTACGGCGGCACGCCCCTTCAGGTGGCCAGCGGATTGAACAACGGCTCGTCCTCGGCGCTCATGTACCTCACCGGCACGAACGCAGCGGCCAGCAAGCCCCTCAACGTCGGCGGCCTACTTGTTGGCGGCACGGTCAGCGGGCAGGTCGATACCTCCGGAGGAGTGGGCACCTTCTACGCCGGTTGGTTGATTACGGGGGATACCCGCGGCCTGGCGGCGGGGACGCCGCTTCTCAATGATCTCGCGACCAACTTCACCATTGGCGGCGACCTCAACAACCTCGTCGTCCGCGACTCCATAGGAACCCTCGACATGGCCGATGTCGAACCGTCCTATTTCACTGCCTTCAACGTCGTCGTTGGCGGCGCCACAGGTGAAATCCGGACCGGCGATTCGTATCTGGGTGTTGGACGGTTTGAACTTCAACCGGATGCGCCCTCAAGCACCACTTTCCAACGCGAGGTGGAGAGCAATTATGTTCCGCCCACCGGCAGCGAGATCACCGCGTTCCAATTGGGCTTGTTGAACGACTCGTTTTTCTCGAACAACACCTTCGCGACGGCGCAGGTGCTCGCGGGAACCGCTGGATCCCCCGTGGGCGCGTACACCATCGACATGCGCGGCGAGCTCAACACCAATACCGGCGATACCGTCGATTATTTCGGCATCCCCGCGATGGCCGGGCAGTTGATCACCGTTCAGACCATCGCGGACCTCCCGGCCGTGGGCGGCATCCCGACGGTCCAATTCGGCGTGTTCGATCCGGATGGACGGCTGATCACCTCGTCCTACAGCTCTCCGAGCGCCGCCGCGTTCGCCGCCGCGCCGCTCCAATTCCGCGCCGATCGGCCCGGTGTCTACCGCATCGCGGTCGGCGCATATGGAGACATGGATTTCGTCGATGGCACCACGAGCGGACCGGCGGTCAGCCCCACGGGCACGGGCGCCGAAAGCCTGACGCTGGCGATGGGCTACTATCTGAGCGTCTCCAATCTTGGGGCGTTGTCGCTCGGCGGCGTCACGGTGGCGAACAACATCTTCAACGTCGCCAATCCCCTGTACTATCCGAGCGATTTTGACGGCGCTCTCGGCGACATCGGCGCGATCACCGCCGGTGGCACATACTTCGCCCAGTCTCCGTCATCGATCAAGGTGGACGCCGGCAACCTCCGCGCCCTGGTCGCGGGCAACATCGGAGACGAGGACGGCAACTCGCCCACGCTTGTTGTCCCCAATGGCAGCATCGGTCTCCTGAGCTCGACGGTTGGCATGTTGCAGGCCAATCCCAACCCGCTGACGGCGGTTCCGGTCGGCTATGACTATCAGATCATCGACGCCGCCGGCACGCTCACGGGCAACTTCATCGCCAACCGCGCCATGGGCATCATCCGCGCCGCCGACATCGACGGCGGCGTCTATACCGTCAATGCCGACAATATCGGCAACGACGGCGTGATCGATCTTTTCGACGTCAGCGGCGGGTTCAATGGTCCGGCGATCACCACCGGCCCCGGCGGCAACGTGCGATACATTCGCGCGGGGTCGGTCGTGCGCGATCCGCTCTTTGGTGGCGGGGTTGGCGATGAAATGACCAATAACGATCCGGGCGTTCCGGTCATTCTCAATGATGACTCGGGCTCGCGCATTGTCATCCAGCCGGGGACCGCCGTAATCCCCGCTGATACGACCAATACCGGGAATACCGGAGGCACGACGACGCCGACCGGACCCACCATTTTCCAGACCTCCCTCACCAACATCCTCACCTATCCCATCCGTGGCAGCGGCGGCGTCGTGCTGGTGAGCTTCACCGCCGATGGTCCGATCCAGATCAACGCCAGCGGCACCGGCGCCGCCGGCAGTGCTGAAATCGGCGAGATTGACATGATCACGCCCGAAGGCTTCGGAACCCCCGTCGTTCTCGACGCCAACGGGAATCCGATTTTCTTCGTCCCTCCGCCTCCACCGCCGGTCACGACCCAGCCCAACGTCGGCGGTGACGGCAGCGGCACCAGCCCCACGCCCACCCCCACGCCAACTCCAACGTCCACGGAGCCAACACCGACCCCCGTCAACATCGGCATCACCGGCAGCGCCAAGGTCGATGTGCTGGGTGTCGCCGTCATGCAATCCGAAGGCGGAGCACTCAACTCCCTCGACAACTACAACAACTCGACCGGCGGCGAGCTTGTCAGCATCATTGCCAGCACGATCGGCGGCCTGTCGTCGGCGAATGTCGGCGTCGCCATCAACCACACGGGCGCGGCGCTCAATCCAAAGTCCGATCTTGCCACCCTCAAGTCAGCCGGCGGCTCGGGGCAGGGCGGCTCGACGCAGGGCGGCTCTTTCGCGTCCGTGATGAACAGCTATCCATTCAACCAGCAGCACATTGGCGTTCAATCGGGCAACATCGGGATCATTTCCGCGTCCGAAGCGATCGGCAACGTCGCGGTCTTCGGAACGATCGGAACCCTTCAGCCCAACTCCGACGGTCGCGACAACCCCGCGGTCTTTGAGGGAATCGCCGGTCCCATCGTCGTTAATGCCGGGTCCGACACCAGCACGGGTGGCAGCGGAACCAGCACGGGTGGCAGCGGTACATCCACCGGCACGACCACGCCGGGCGCGCTGACTCCTCCCGTCACCGATTACGCGCTCCTCCCCGCGCCCAGCGGCAGCCTGATCACCGCCAACCTCGGCGAAGGGCTGTATGCCAGCGGATCGGGCGCGGTTGGCTACTCCGGTTTGTACGTCTCAGGCCGCATCAGCACCGTGAACAACGGAGGCACCGGTTCGGACATTCGGGGCAACATCATTGCCGGTCAGTCGATCGGCAGCATCAATCTGACCAACGGTTCAATCATCAATACGATGATCGCCCAGGGCGCCGGCGGCGCCGGCCAGTATGATTTCGCCCGCCAGGGTCCCACGGCTCTTACAAGTGAAAACCAGGGTACCACGACCACCCCGGCCTTTGAGATTGGTTCCATCCGTCTCAAAGGTAACGGCGGCATCATTGGCAGTTCGATCACCGCCGCCGATGTCGGGCCGATTTCGGTGGCCGGGTTCGGCATCATTTCCAGTTCGATTACAAGCAACACCGCAGCCGTCATCAGTGATATTTCCGCCGGCGGGTATGGCATTCGCAACACGTTCATCAACGGCGGCTCGACGATCGGACGCCTCACCGCCAACGGCAACGGGGCCAACCTTTCCACGGCCGGGCTGGAAGCCAGCGTGCGACAGAGCGAGCTGGGACTTGCATTCGATCCCTACTCCCTGAGGAGCCTCAACTCCCTCAATGATATCCACGGGTTCCTCGGCACCTCCGCCGCCGCCCCCGTCATCAACGGACGCACGGACACCGGCGTCATTGAGGATGTCACCGTGGTCGGTTCCCGGAACTTTGATGGCGCGACCGCCTACCAGATCCGGTCGACCAACCCCGCCAACACCCCGACGACGTTCTACGTCGCCAACTCCGTCGGTTCGATCGTGACCTCCAGCGCCATCAATGGCCTGGCGGTCATCACCGGCAAGCTCAACGCTTTCCGGCCGGCGTCGGATGTGTTCAACCTCAAGATGACCATCGCCGGACCGATCAGCAACGTGAATATCAACGGCTCGCTTGCCGGAAGCTCGTTCATCAACGCGATCGGTTCAAACGGAACGATCGGGACGCTCAACATCGCCAACGATTTGATCGGCACCATCCAGGCGACCGGGCGAATCCAGACGATCAACGTCGGACGCAACCTGTCGGGCAACATCAACATCCTCGGCGGATCGCGCAAGGGCGGCGGCCTGGGCAGCCTCTTCTTCGGCGGCACGCTCGCCAACGGCTCGCTCAACATCAACGGCGATGTCGGCACGATCACCTCCGGCGGCAGCTTCGGCCAGCTCGGCGATCAGCTCAACATCAACGGCTCGATCCAGACCCTGCAGGTCCGCGGCGATCTGCTCGCCAACGTCCATGTGTCCAACACCGCCAAGAAGATCGATATCTTCGGGTCGATCCTCGACGGCGTGACGGTCTCGGTGGACAACACGATCAACGCGCTGCTCGTCGGCGGCAACACCAACGCCGGCGCATTGATCGAAGCCCGCGTGCTCAAGAAGCTCAAGGTCGCCGGTGTCAACCTGGCGACGTATCGAATCGGGTGATTCCGTTTCGGTTGCCAGGTCCTCAAACAAAACCGCCCCGGGAATCACTTCCGGGGCGGTTTTTATTTGGAGCGGCGACGACTTTTGTGTGCCGCTTTCAGGGAGCCGCGCACGAAGTAAGCGGTGTGCGCTGCGTGGGGCAACCGCTTACTTCGTACGCGGCTCCTTGGACGCCACGAACGGTTGAACCGGTGGGCGATCAACGGTGGTGCGAATATCCCCACCCGCCATGCCCCCAGCTTCGCCCGTAGTGATAAACCGGCGCGCGAGGCGCGCAATACTGCGGACTCACATAAACCGGCCGGTATTGATACTGATACACGGGCGCCGGGCTGACATACACCGGCGCGGGGCTTACATAAGGCGCCACATAAATTGGACGCCCATAGCGCACCGGGCTGTGGTAATAGGATGCGCCGTAATAATGGCCCCCGCCATAATACCCGCCCGACGAATAGCTGAAACGGAAGCGGTTTGCCGACCATCCGTAACCGGCGCTGCCCACGCCGATGGACAGCCGAAAACTTGATGAGCTGTGTGACGGGCGATGGTGCCCGTCGTGTCCGCCGCGCCCCCCGGCCATCGCCGGCGCCGCCATCAAAACCGTCCCGACCGCCGCCGCCACAAGACCAAGCCAGGTATGTCGCATGTCTGTCTCCTGTCGTTAAAGGAACGCAACCACCCCGTCAGACACGCACCCGCCCGGAACGTGAGCAAAAAAATGTCGCCTCAACACCAGTACCGCGCAGGCAGCAATCAAAAGACTCAAAAAATCGAAAATCAAAAATCAAAAAATCGAAAATCCCCTACCCCAGCACGAGATTGTCGCAGTGGATGACTTCATCGTACGCGGCATCTCCGAGCAGTTCCCGCACGGCGCGCGTCTTTTTCCCGCGAATCCGGGCCATGTCCCCCGCATCGTAATTGCTCAGCCCGCGCCCGATGAGCGCGCCATCCGGGCCGGTGACGGCGATGACATCCCCTCGGTTGAAGTGTCCATCCACCTTCACAACACCGGCCGGAAGCAGGCTCTTGTGTTTGTCCCGCAGCGCGGCGACCGCCCCGGCGTCGATCACAACGCCCCCGGCCGGTTGCACGCTCCCGATCCACCGGCTGCGGCTGGTGCGCTTCTTGGGCTTTGGCGCAAACAATGTCCCCACTTCGTCTCCATCGAGCAGCCTTAGCAGGACGTTTTCCATCCGTCCATCCACGACTGCCATCGGTTCCCCCGCGACCGTCACCGTCCGGGCCGCCTCCAGTTTCGAGTTCATCCCCCCTTTGCCCAAGGCCGACTTTTCAGCGCGGACGAGTTGCCGCGCCTGCTCCACATTCTCCACGAGCCGCACCGGCGCGCCCTGCTTGTCCAAGAGTCCATCCACCACGCTCATGAGCACCAGCAGCTTGGCGCGCAGCGCATGCGCCACCGTGGCCGCCAGGATGTCGTTGTCGCCGAACGTGATCTTGATGAGCTCATCGGTGCTGATCGTGTCGTTCTCGTTGATGATCGGGATCGCCCCAAGCCCATGCACGGCATGAATGGTGTTGCGGAGGTGCAGGTAGCGCGTGCGATGGTTGATGTCCTCGCGCGTGAGGAGCAACTGCGCCACGGGAAGGCCGTGGGGCTCAAAGGCATCCGCCCATGCGTCCATCAGCTTGCGTTGTCCGACGGCTGCGGCGGCCTGAAGGGTTGGAAGATCGGTGGGGCGGCGACTGAGCTTCAGGATCGCGCACCCGGCCGCCAGAGCCCCCGAGCTGACCAGCGTCACCGCGATCTTTTTTTCCCGAAGCGCTGCCACCTGTGTGGCGATTCGTCCGAGATATGCCCCATCGAGGCGTCCATCTCCATTGGAGAGCAACTGCGACCCCAGCTTGACGACGACGCTTGATACTCCTGACAAATGCTGTTTCCGCTGATCGCTCATGATTTTCAACCAGTTTATCACCGTGTTCCAAAATGAAAAATTGTGTCGCGCGCCATCAGGCATGCCGCGCAATTATCGCTCGACCAATGTGAAATACCCTATTTTAACAAACGGTAAACTATTGTCATGCATGCAGTTGCACAATAAAAACTTTTCGATGTGTTAAAATAGGTAAAGGAATTCGAACCGTGATACCGATCCTATTGGGGTTGGGTGTTATCCAGTTTAACATTCGACAGTGATCAGCCGGCACGGAAGCGGGCTCAAAAGTTAACATGGCGAGAATGTCCCTCTGGATTGTGACATTCTCCCCAGGAGTATCCCATGAGCCTCATTCCGAACCTTAGCCACACCAAGCTGTCGAAGAACTACCTCGAAACCCTCATCGCCGGCGATCGCAACAACTGCCGAAGTCTGATTGACCAGGCCCTCGATCACGGCCTGACTCCGACGGCCCTCATGAATGAACTCATTTGGCCGACCATGGAGCTTCTCCAGACGCTCTATCGTGAAGATCGCATCTCGACCGCATCGCTCAACCTCGCCACCCGCCTGAACCGCGCCATCACCGACCAGCTCGCCACCAAGCTGACCCGTCAGCCGGCCAACAATCGCAAGGTGCTCATTTTCTGCGGCAACGCCGAACCCGAGGAACTCGGCGGGCAGATTTGCGCCGATCTTTTCGAATCCGCCGGTTATGAAGTCCGCTTTGCCGGTGGGGGGGTGCCGGATGATGAAGTGCTTAAAATGATCGGACAGGAGCGGCCGAATCTCCTGGTCATGTTCGGCACGCTCCCCAGCGGCGTGCCGGCCGTCCGACAGCTCATCGATTACCTGCGCGAAGTGAACAGTTGCCCGGAGATGCAGGTGATGTGCTGCGGCGGAATCTACAAGCGCGCTGAGGGTCTGGCGGAAGAAATCGGCGCTGACCTCTTTGCGCCCGATGCGGCATGTGCCGTGCAGATCGCGGAGGAAAATCCCACGCGTCGCGCCACCGCCGAACAACAAACCGTCGGCCGATCCCGGCGCGTCCGTCAGCTCGCCGAGTCGAATCGAAAACTCGAAGCCGCCCGGGGCACGGTCCTGGCGAAGGCGAGCTGATTTTTCCGCCCTCGCCCAGTCATGCAAAGCCATCGCCCTTCAGATAGGGCGATGGCTTTTTGCATGCTCCATCCATCTTGCGGCTGGTTGTTACGACACGAAATCGGACAGTGGTCTTCTTTTTAGCGCTCACGCCGCCTTTTTCTTTGTCGGTTTGGTCGTGGGTTCCGCGTTCTCTTGCTTAGGTGTGAACTTCACGGGCGCGGCGTCCACCGGCGGTTTTCCATTGTCAAAGATCACCGTCTGAGGGCGGCCTTCGATCTCCTCCGGCGGGGTGATCGACAAAAACCAGCATGCGGTGGCAAACGTGTCCTCGGTCCGAACATTTTCCTTGGCGAGCCGGTTCAGGTCATATCCCGCCCGCACGCCCGGTCCGACTGCGATCCAGGGAATGTTCAGCGCCCGTTGATCGCCGGCGCCGTGCGAGCGGCCGAATCCGCCGTGATCCGCCGACAGGATGATGAGCGTCTGGTCCTTGACGCCCGCGTGTTGCAACGCATCAAGCACCACGCCCAGCGCCGCATCCGCCTTTCCGATCGCATCAATCTGCTCGGGCGTGCCCCATCCGATTCGATGTCCGGCGCCATCCACATCCCCGAAATGCACCATCATCACTTGTGGCTTGTGCTCATCGATCAGCTTCGCGGCGCGATTGGCCACATCGTCGTCCCGGCGCGATGACTTGGCCGGGGGAACCTCGCACCAGTCGATGCTTCCCGGCCGATCAAACGCGATAAACTTGCTCTTGCCCGACACCAGCGCCGTTGTGTATCCATGTTCTTTCGCCAGATCAAAGAGCGTCGGCACGGCCGAATAATGGAACACGTCGGCCGGCACATCCCCGTTCCAGGTGATCGTGTGGCGCTTGGGGACGACGCCGGTCATCATGCTCATGTGCGAGGGCAGGGTGATCGCCACATCCGTCGTCCGCGCCCAGAAGGTGAACGATCCCTTCTCCAACAGTTCCCGCATATGCGGCATTGAAGCCCGCAGCGCCAAGTCTGGCCGCAAGCCGTCAATGCTCACCACGAGGACCCGTGATCCGCGTCCCAGTTCCTTGGCCCCATCGGTTGCCGTCGCACCCTGTCCCCAAGCCTGCGAAACCACTCCCAGGACCACCGCCATCACCCATCGCCATGTCATCCTTCACCTCTGTGTAAAGAAAATCCAAAACCTCGCTCCATATGGAGTTCGCCGCGACCATCTTCGTTTCAAATGAGGTTCGTGCAACCCCTGCCCACTCGCCAGTCGCTTTTCCCACAATTGCCGTCTGTTCCTTCCGTCTCCCCGGCATTACAACTGCATCATGATCCTCTGCCTCGGCACAACTCCATCCTTACAGCGAACGATGTCCTTCGACCATCTGGCGTTGGGCGATGTCAACCGCGCCCGCGAGGTTCACCTCACCGCCTCGGGCAAGTCGCTCAACGTCACCCGCGTGGTTCATATGCTTCAACACCCCGTTTTGGCGACCGGATTTCTCGGTGGGGCGCCGGGGCGTTTCATCCGTCGCGATCTCGACGGCATCGGGATTGCCCATGATTTCGTTGAGGTTGATCCGCCCACTCGCTCTTGCATCACGCTTCTTGATCGCGCGGCGGGCGTGGCGACGGAGCTGGTCGAGGAATCCCAGGCCGTCGTGGCCGGTGACTATGATGCGCTGCTCGACCGGCTTTCGCATCATCTACCTCCGTCCGATGTGCTCGTCCTCTCCGGCTCCCTTCCTCCGGGCGGGCCGGAAGATTTTTATCACTCCTGCACCAAGCGCGCCGCCCGCCAAGGCGTGAAGGTGATCCTCGATGCCTCCGGGCCGCATATGGTGCAAGCACTGTCCGCACGGCCATTCATCGTCAAACCGAATCGCGCTGAGCTTGCCCGCACATTCAACCGCGCCGTCGATGCCGATGCCGACCTGCACGATGCGATGCGTCAAACCATCGCCGCCGGCGCGGTATGGGTCATCGTCACCCTCGGGGCGAGCGGGGCGCGTCTGACCGACGGGCATCGCTTCTGGCGCATCACTCCTCCGGCCATCTCCGCCATCAACCCGATCGGCAGCGGCGATGCCTTCGCGGCCGGCCTGGCGGTCGCGGTTGGCCAGGGGCAATCGCCTCCGGACGCCGCGCGCCTGGCCACCGCGTGCGCCGCTGCCAACGCGCTGACCGACATCGCCGGCTTTGTTCACCCGGATGTCATCGCCGAGCTTTTGCCGCACGTTCAAGTGGAGGCGGTGTGATGAGCCGACGCGATGAGCTCAAGTGAAGAACGCATCCTGCGCCGCCCAGAGGCGCTGGTCGTCGTCGCTCACCCAGTCCAGGTGCCCGGTTCGCCGGACGAACAGCTCCTTGTCACCGGGGATTGCGTTGTAAACACAAAACTGCCCAGGTGGCGGCACCGCTGGATCGATCAGCGCCGGTGACACGAGCGTTGGAATGCGAATGTGCCTTGCCGCGATGGCCGCGTCGTGATACGCGAGCACATCAACAATCGCCGGATCTTTCCAGAATCGGCGCTGCACCGCGTCGCCCGATCCCACGCATGCCAGTTGGAGCCGCAGGGGGTAATCCCCGTGACTGGGCACGTCGAGCGCCGCCCGGCGGAATCGATCATCCCACGGCAGCATCAGCGCGCCGATTCCGCCTCCGAAGCTTCCGCCCAGATAGTCGAGAGTCCTCGCGATGTTCGGATAGAGCTCCAGCAGCGCGCTGGCCGCCGCCCAGTAATCGACGCATGATCCGCGGTGGGAGTACGTTTCCTTCGATTCGATCCCGTAGACGACATGGAATTCGGAACTGCCGCGAATTAACGGGTGCGCCGAGCGATGAAAGCCCCGTACGCAGGGCATGATCGCGGCGCACGCCGGGCCGGGGAGGCCGAAGGCCGGCTGATCCCGCCCGCCATATCCATGCCCGACCACCATCCCGCGCGTCAGGCTTTGTGCATTCGTCCCGGCGGGCGTGGTGATCCATCCTCCGATTCGCACGCCGTCCCACGAATCAAATTCGATCTCGAACAGATCCGAGCGGGTGTCGGGAGACGCGATCCGCCGGATCGCGATGTTGAGGGGCAGCGCCCGTGCTTGCTCATACGTATTTCGCCAAAACGCCTCAAAATCGGGCGGCTCCGGCGGCGGCTTCACCTTGAGGAGCGAGTCGAGCGTGTAGCCATACGTTGCATCAAATGGGAGTTCGCTGTTCACAGGTGAAAGCCTACCCGCCGCGTCGTGCGATGCAATGCTGGCCGCGTGACTGTTGTGCAATGCGGGAATCGCGGCGGCCTAAACGACTTGACGGTGGTCAAGCCGCGCCATCACCCAGCGCAGCATCTCCGGCGCCCATGGCAGAGGGGCGTCGTGATCCCCGCAGGGGATCTCTTCATAAAGGCGGGAGGTCGCGGCAGGGAGATTTCGCAGCAGTGCGCGGCTATGCGTGATTGGAATGATTGAATCATCGCACCCATGAGCGATCGCCACAGGCATCGAGAGCGAGGCGGCGTTTTGCAGCACGGATGCCTGGGCATATGTACTCGGAACTTGCTGAGGATTGCCGCCGTAAGAGGCTTCGATGGCGTCGGCGATTTGTTGCAGCACCGCCGGGCCGGTGGTTTGGTCGCGGCACCAGCGATGATAGTTGCCCACATCCGTCGCGGGGCACATCGCAACCACGCCCGAGATATCCCGCGGGTGTCGGACGGCGTAGATCAACGCGCCGCTGCCCCCCATCGATCCGCCGAGTAGGAGGAACTGTTCGATGTCGAACTCCTCTCGCAGCGATTGCAGCAGTGCGTGCAGATCGGCTGTGGCGGCGGGACCCATCCACGCATTGTCTCGCAGGTTGGGAGCAACAATGCCGACGCCCAGCCCACGCAGGACGGGCAACCACGAATCACGAATGTCGGCGCGGGTGTAAAGCTGATCGGCGTGTGATCCGTGCCCGTGCAACATGATGACCCACCGGCGTGCGCCGGCCGGGGGTCGTTCGATCAGGCACCAATCACGGTTGCCATCGACCACACTGCGGTATTCCATGCGGCGCACACCCGCACCCAGCGGCGCACTCAACGACGACCATGTGACGCATTCCAAACCACCCATCAGACTGTTCCGTGTTTTTTCCTCCATGATCGCAATGTCCTTGCAGTGTGGAGATTGTACCGGGAACATCCTTCGGATGTGACATCGCAATTTGCGCCGAAGAACCGCATTTTTGCCAAGTTGGCGGCGTTGTGGGTTGCGACTATAGTGGCGGGGATTAACAAGGAGCGATTATGGCGTCGGACACACAATCAATCATGAACGCGGCCGAGAAATTGAGCCAGATGGTGGCGGAGCATCCGGCGGTGGCGAAATACAAGCAGGCGCAGAAGGCTGTGGCCGAGGATCCGGAGGCGGCGCGGATGCTGGGGGACTTCGACAAGCAGTTGGAGGCTTTGGCGCGTCAGGAGCAGAGCGGCGCGGGGATCAGCGAGGCGCAGCGCCAGCAGCTTGAATCATTGCAAAGCCGGATCATCTCCCACATCAAGATCAAGAACCTCAACATGGCGCAGGTTGATTTCATTGACCTTCTGAGAAAGATCAACCAGACGATCCAGCGCCCGCTTCAGGAAACCGGCCAGCGCGGTCCCGCGGTGGCGACGAGATAAGGAGCGCCGGCTGAAGAAGCGCACCGCAGAGCGGCAGGGGACGCGGAGGATACAAATCGATTGAACCACTAAGCGGCTGTGTTTCCTGTCAAGTGTTTTTGACGAGGTTTAGTTCGTTCCATGTG
>CAYTAP010000003.1:52583-62596 GCA_964435775.1 uncultured Tepidisphaeraceae bacterium | reverse complement strand
CAATATGTCGGTTGGGAGGAATGGGTGGTTTAGGTTAAGTGGGAAGAATATTTTTAATTTCATGCGGCGGCGGTTCGCCGGAGGTCTCATAATTCGATGTGGATGAAAATTGTAGGGTCCGCAGTCCCCCTGCGGGCCTTTTGGCATGTGATGCAAAATGGTCCGCACGGGGTGCGGACCCTACGGACATCTGTGATGTTCTCCCTCCCCCGCGTACTCGCGGGGGAGGGTCGGGGAGGGGGTTTCGTGCGATGCCCCGCGAAAACCCCCTCCCTACCCTCCCCCGGGATACCGGGGGAGGAAATAAATGCGGTTCGCTATTGGTAACGCGTTGTCCCCGCCCCCTGCCGATTTGGTCATGACCCTTCTTTGCGCATGACCGTGACGCTCTTGAGGACCTTCGACTGGGAGATGATTCCCAAGCCCAGGCCGACATCCGACCAGTCACACTCGACCGTGACATAGACGGGCTGGCCTTCGGTCATGGTCGCCACATTCTTCTGCGTCGGGGGCGCATCGGAGGCGCTGTTGGAAATGCTGACAACATAGTGCGACTTGGCCGACTGCAATCCCGCGGCGTTCATCGAATTGGCGATGGCGGTCGTCACATCGGCGTTGGTAGCGTTGGCGGGAATGGCGGCGCGGGCACCCTCGCGGGCCGCGCCTTCGATGGAATGTTTGACGAAAAAGAAATACCCAAACTCGATCGTGCCAAACGACAGCGTCAGAAGCACGATAAGAACGAACGCGCCCTCGATGATGGCGCTGCCGCGGCGAAGCAGGCTGTAGCGGTGTTTGGCCGACCGGAAGATGGAGTCAGGGGCGGCGCATTTGCAACCTTCTCCCTCTCCCGCGTACTCGCGGGGGAGGGTTGGGGAGGGGGCCCGCTGGATTCCTCGCGAAAGACCCCCTCCCTGCCCTCCCCCGTTGGGTACAACGGGAGAGGGAAAATGTGCAAATGCGCTTGCCTTGGTGATGGAATCGGTTTGTTTTGGCATGGTCATGTCCCAACTCCCCACGCATTAAGAACCACGGCGATGGCCGCGATGAAAATCGGCACGGCGTACGGCAGGGGCTTTTCGATGCTGTTTGACGATTGGCCGGTCTCGGTCACATGCTGAACACCCAACTCCTGAATATGGACGAGGTTGATCGCCAGGACGGCGCTGTTGCGAAAGAGCGTGCGGAGACGGCGCTGTTTGTAGCTTTGCGCCAGGACGATGCACATCCCCATCACCGCGCCGGCGGCGAAAACCTGCAGCACGAGAATCGGCCCGAGCCAGGCGCCAATGCCGGCCATCAGTTTCACATCGCCCGCGCCCACAGCACCGAGGGCGAAGAGAACGAAAAGCAGGGAAAATCCAACTGCCAGCCCCAGAATCGATTGACCCGGCGTGACAAGCTGCCCGTCGGTGATGCTCTGAATGAATCCGGTGAGGATCAGGCCGAGCGTCATCCAGTTGGGAATGCGCCGGGAACGAAAGTCCACCACGGCGGCGGCGGCGAGCACCGCGAACATCGGAACACAGAGCAACAGCGCGTGAACAGTCACAAGCATTTCCTTCATGCCGGGAAGGCGTCAAGGCGTGAAAGAGGAATTGACGCTGGTCCAGCGGGCGACGGCTTTGGTTCCGACCGCCGCGACCGCGACGATGGCGACCACGATGACCAACCCGAGCACCAGGGCGTATTCAATGACCTCGCCGCCGTTCTCCTCGGAGAGCAGCCGGCGAAACAATGGACGGTTTGCTTGCTTCATGAGAGCGCCTCCTCCGGGAGACAAGTGGATTGACGGCACCGACGCTTTCGATACCGCCAGGCGCGGGCGTTGACGGCATCCAGCCGCGCCTGTGCCCGAAACCGCTGCATGGAGCAGCGGCTTCGGGCCAGGAGATTCATCGGCCGACACCCGAGGCTCGCGTCGAACCAACACGAGCCGGGGCGTCGCGCGAATTACATCGAGCTGTTCAGCGAAGTCCACTTGCCGACAACCTTCGTGCCGACAGAGCCGATGACGGCGATGGCCGCCACGACGATCAGACCGGCGATCAGCGCGTATTCCAGCACTTCGCCGCCCTGCTCATCCTTCACCAACTTGACCAACAGTTCCTTCGTCGCCTTCATGGCAGTCTCCTTTTGCGGCCTTGAGAAACAGACCCATCGCTTTTGCGCCGGCGACATGCCGGATAGGGGTCACGCGACCCCGAAGTCAGTTGACCCCTTCGCGAAAGCGATGCGCCCTCTCAGGCAACACCCACGGACCGGAGCCGGCGGCCACCCACCAGCCCTGAATGACCGGCCGCCTGATCGTTTCCGGACGATTCGCCATACAAGCGTCACGTCAAGAAAGAACAGGACAATCAGCACATCCGTGGAATTCTCATCGGCAGCGCGAAACCAACACTTGATGTGGACTGAAATAAAATTAAGGAATTTGGTTTATGGGACGCGTTGTGAACAAGGATGAGGGATGACGGATGAAGGATGAATGGATCGACCGTGCTTGCGGCCGGGTGCCGCATGTCGGATTTCCTCACGCACTCGAAGCGTCGCGTTTTCTCCCTCCCTCGCATACCCGCGAGGGAGGGTTGGGGAGGGGGTCTTCGGGATGCCGCACGAAAGACCCCCTCCCCGACCCTCCCCCGGCGTACCGGTGGAGGGGCAAAAGAAATCCATCGTTCGACGATGCGTCCTTTAGGAGCGCGGGCAATGCCAACCTTATTGTGCCCGGGCGCTGATCTCAGCGGATTGCTCCGCCTTGGCTTGCTCCTGGATACCGCAGAGGTCTTCGCCACAGGCCATTTGCGGCTGGCCGACGGGCACGGGCTGGGCGGGGCAATCCTGCGGACGCGCCGGGAGGCCATACCCCGTCCGGAGCGTGCGACGATGGGCGAGGATCTGCTCCATCACGCGCGGCGTGCCGATGCTCGGCGGCTGGTTGGCGACGGCGTCGTTGAGCATCGCCCAGGAGACTTCCGAAGCGATGACGCTGTCACGGGCCGTGGGAAAGCCGAGGTTTTTGCCGGCCGTCAGGGAACGCGCGAAGACATCGACCATGATGTCGAGCTTCTTGTCATTGAACATGCCGGTTTTGCGGACGGTGTGATTGATGCCGTGCAGTTCGATGGTGGCGTCGATGAAGTTATGGCGCATCCGGGCAATGCCCTTGGTGCCGATGGCGTCCACATAACAGTTGTGTGTTTTCTCGCGGGCGAGATGGCCGTAAACGAAGCCCTGGGTGATGTCGAAGACGACGCCGTTTTTGAAATGGCCATGCACCTGGACCCACCAGGGGTCTTTGTAATCCCACATCCGCAGCCCCTGAGCGTGCCAGGTTTCGTAGTCACTGCGGGCGTACCAGCGGGCGACATCGACATAGTGCATGCCGCAGTCATGGAACGGCGGTCCTTCGGGCTCATGCCCTTCGGTGGGCATGTGTCCGGGCGTCATGTGGCAGACGCGGATGATCGCCAGCTCGCCGATTTCGCCCTCACGGATGAACGCCTGGATTTCCTTGTGATACCACGCGTTGCGGTTGAACAAATTGACCGCGACCATGCGGTCGCTCGCCTCGATGCGCTCGACGAGTTCCCATTCGGATTTCACATCCGCGCCGATCGGTTTTTCCGCGATGATGTGCTTGTTGTGCGCCAAGGCGGCGCGAACCTGCGCCGGACGGGCGTCGGCGAGGGTGAACAGGCCGACCGTTTCAATCGTCGGATCGGCGATGATCTCTTGTGGATCGGAGACAATCCGGGCGCCGGGCGCGGTGTGACCGGCGAGCACGCGCGCCTCGGGGTTGACGTCGCAGATCGCGGCGATCTCCCACTGCTCGTTGTGCTGAAGCGCGGATACAAAACCCCGCCCCATTCGCCCAAAACCAATGACACCAATCCGATGAGCCTTCACGACTTGTTCCTCTTGAAAATTGGCCGCGTCACCCGCGGCCGGGAGGCGTCAACGTGACGCCGCAATCAAGAATACCGATTTCAAGGCACATGATCCCATTCGGCTACCGCCGAGGTCGCTCAGTTCAATTCCTTTGCCAATCTCGCTGGTATTTTAGTCCGCATTATTAGTGCGTGCAATAAAAATCCGCCCTGGGATGCCTACGCAATACCCATTCAAGATGTTCGGATGGGTTGTGTTGAATATGCGGGCTTCGCCGCCGATCCGAGGCTAGACGGCGGGTTTACATTTTGGCGTTCAAAGTCTGCCATTTACCCGCGATCTTGGTCCCGACGCATGAAATGATGCCGATGGCGGCCACGACGATCAGACCGGCGACGACGGCGTACTCGAGGACCTCCCCGCCGTGGTCTTCGGTGGCAACGCGGGAGGCGAGGCGGAGCATCGCCCGTCGGCGGCGCTTGCGAGGAAGTCGGTAAAGGCGGAGATACTTGCGCATGATGTGATCCTGTCGAGTTCTTCGGCTAGAAACGCCATCGGCAAAATGCGGCGGGATTGTCCGGAAAATCATGCGCCGAAGTCATGAAAAATGAACGGGGAGGCGAGCGGACGGGACATCTGGCATGGCAATGGAGGCGGATTATTTTGCGGATTGGAAGATTTCTCCGCGGGCGGCGTCGCGGATGGCGATGACGGCGGGATGGTGCAGTTCCTCATCGACGGTGATCGCGTAAAATCGTTCCTGAACTTTGCTGGTTCGCCCGACCAGCCGCACGCCAAGCTCTCGCTGGATCGTTTTTTCGATGACGGAGGGGGCGGGGAAAATCCCCTGGCCGCTTTGTCCGAACGCGAACATCAGGGCGCTGTCATCGAAATCGCCGACGGCGAGCGGGTGGATGTGCTGCGACTCAAACCAGAGATCGAGCGACCGGCGAACGGCGCTGTGCCCGGTGGGCAGAAGGACGGGCGCGCCGTCGAGGGACTTGGGAAAGGCGCGTCGGTATTTCCCGGCGACCGCAGGCTCGGCGAAGAAGCTGACGCCGCACTCGCCAAGGAGGTGATTGAACCCCGCGAGCCCAACCGCGCTGCCGATGGGTCCGTCGCTGAGGACCATATCGAGCCGACGGGCCGCCAGGTCGGCGATGAGGCGGTCGGAGGTGTCTTCGCGGCAGATGAGGCGGACCGGCTGGGCCAGCGTCATGGCCGGTTCAAGCAGACGTCGGGCGACGAGCTTGGGAATGACATCGACAATGCCAACGGCCAGACGAAGCGGGCGGTCGATGGGCCGATGTTCGAGCGCGTTGACCAGTTCCTGCCCAAGCATGAAGATTTCGTTGGCGTAGCTGAATGCAATTTTGCCCGAATCGGTGAGGACGAGTTTTCGTCCGACGCGGTCGAACAGGGAATGGCCGAGGGCGGCCTCCAGCTCCTTCAACTGGATGCTGATGGTCGGTTGGGAGACCATCAATTCACGGCTGGCGGCGATGACGCTTCCCTCCCGCGCGACCATCCAGAAATAATGAAGATGGTTGTAGTTGAGCCATTGCATGGCGTCCATCCTACACATTTATAATATCTATTGGAATGGTAAAAAGATCGTATTTTACCTATTGCCGATACAAGGTATGATCTGTTGCATGTGTGATGCGCCTCGCTTGGCGACGGTTGCGCACCGAACGGCATTCGCCCATGTTTGAGTCGGTTTTTTTGTACGGACAACAACAGGAGAAGCCATGGTCATCGATGTCAGGGCAATCGGGTTCGAGTTGACGCCCCCACTGAAGATGTATGTGGAGGAGCGGATGAATCGGGCGATGCGGCCGTTTTCACGGTTGGTGACGGCGGTGACTGTGCGGCTTGACGATGTGAACGCCGATCGCGGCGGCGTGGACAAGCGATGCGGCGTGGTCGTGTCGATGCGGCAGCGGAACGTGGTGGTGACGGAGGGGACGGCCGGGGACTTCTATGCCGCGGCGCACGATGTGGCGGGCCGGCTGCGGAGGCTGGTCAAACGGGCGTCGCAGCGGCGCATCGCCCTGGAACGGCGCGGGGCACAGATGGCGCTCGCTGGTTGAGGATGAAAGAATGTTGAGCCTGAGGATGAATAATCCAATGCAACCGAAGGCATTGTCGCGGTGGACGCGCCGCCTTCTGCATTGACCCTTTCCTGCCCGCCACCCGTCGGCCGGCGGGTGGGTTTTGATATCAATACAATGCAAAGGCGTGCGACGGGATCGTTGCGCGTCCGTTGATGGAGAAGAGTGTTCCAGCCGGCGTCGGCTGACGCATTTTGTGTTCCAAGGAACAGGAGTACCAACATGATTGCGGAAAAAGCAACAACAGCAAGACAAATTATCGTGACCACGGCGGATTTCGACCGCCTTCAGGAACTGGTGGATTCGCCGAAGTATCGCGCCACGCACGCCACGCTGCTGGCGGCGCTCAAGGAGGAACTTGAGCGATGCAAGGTGGTTGAAGTGGGCGGCGTACCCAAGGGCGTGATTACGATGCACTCGCGCGTTCGTGTGCGGGACAAGGAGGAGGATGAGCCACAGACCTTCACGCTGGTTTATCCCAGGGAGGCGGACATCATGGAGGACAAGCTCTCGGTGCTGACTCCGCTGGGCACGGCGCTGCTGGGCATGAAGGCCGGCCAGGTCGTGAAGTTTGATGCCCCGGGCGGCGCGAGGAAGCTCAAGGTGGAGCGCGTGCTCTATCAGCCGGAGGCGGCGGGTGACTTGCACCTGTAAGACAACGCCATTGTTGATGCCGAACCATGTCCACCGGTCGCTTGACGGCCGGTGGACATGTTGCATTTAAGAGAAAAGTGGGCAGTGGGCAGTGAAGAAGGAGAAGGATTTGGTCTCTGTTTTACTGCCTACTGTCTACTGCCTACTTCTTCCCATTCCGCATTTCCGCTCGCCGCGCTGCACAAACTCGCATGCAAAGGTATCCTGCACATCATGTTTGAAGAACCCGACGAAATGCCCGAGGAGTTCGCCAGTGATCCAGCGGCGCGCGCCAGGGACAAGAGCGATGAGTTTCGCATGCACGCGGAACTGGTCGCGGTGTTTGAGGGGAATCGGAAATTCGAGGCGAGGATCATGCCGGGCCTTGTTCCGGAGCTGGCGCGGGATGTGCAGAAGCGAATGGCGGTGCTGGAAAAGTCGCGCTCGCCGGATTCGCCGCTGCTGCCGGAGGAATCGATGGCCGGGGCCGGTGAATTGCTTGACTATGCCGCCGCCCATCACCTTTCGACGAGCGACTATCACATTCATCGTCGTCCAGGAGAGGTGATGATCGCCCGCTGGCTGGCGGGGAAGGAAGTGGAGACGTTTTACGAGCGATTCCAGGCGCACTTTGATGCGGCCTTGGCGCATTACCGCGACGAGGAACGACAGGCGAACGAGTGGAAGCAGGATCCCAAAACACTGGCGTACCTGGCGGCGCTCGATGGGCTTGAGCTGAAGGTGGAGGATCGATATCTGCGGGGGCTCATCAAGTTGCACTCGATTTATGTGCTCTCGACGCAGACGGCGGATGAAATGGATATTCTGCATCTGTGTGATTACGTGATCGGCGTGCCGGCGGGTGAAATTGTCGGCGCGGCGTCGGCGCCATCGGAAGCGCCGACTGAGCAGGAACGGGCATGGTTCTTCAAGCTCTTTTCGCTGAGAGGGATGCGGCAGGGGGAGGAACGGATGTGCTTCTTCACCTATCTGCAAAAGACGGATGACCTGGGGTGGTGATCGAGGTTTGGCGGCCGACTGGCATCTCATTGAATGAAAAAAGAGATATCCATTATTATTCATGAAACGTGATGGAAACGTCGGTTTTTCTCATTGAAAAATGTAATGATATCCACTTTCGACTGGATATTTACTGGCAAGGGATGGGGCGGGTAGGTATAAGTCGGGCATGAAACACCTGAAATTTGCGGCTGCGGTTGCTTGTCTTTTACTGGTTTTTCATTTTGACACGCGCGGGCAGGCATTTGGGCAGGCGACGGAAGGTGAGCAGGCAAAAGCGGATGGGGTTCAGTCCCTTCCGGTGCGTGCGATCTGCCTGGGGTCGCCGAAGCCGAATCAGGTTGATTCGTATGTCAAGTTCATCACCGACGTTCTGGCGCCGCGACATGTCAACGTGCTGATCCTGCGGTTGGATTACAACTATCAGTACGAGAGCCATCCCGAATTGCGTAGAGACAATGCGCTGTCCAAGGCGGACATCAAGAAGATCGTCGCCGCATGCAAGGCGACGAACATCAAACTGATTCCGCATATGAACCTGCTGGGGCACCAGTCGTCAAAGACCAAGGCGGGCGTGCTGCTGACGGCTTATCCGCAGTTTGATGAGACGCCATGGTTGAATATGTCAAAACCGCCGAAGGGTTTTTACAGCAAGAGCTATTGCCCGCTGCACCCGGACGTACACAAGGTTGTTTTCGCATTGGTTGACGAATTGTGCGACGTGTGCGAGACCGATACGTTTCATGCGGGGATGGACGAGGTGATGTATATCGCCGACAAGAAATGCCCGCGTTGCGGCGGCAAAGACCCGGCGGAGTTGTTCGCCGGTGAAGTGAAACTCATTCACGACCATCTGGCTGAGAAAGGACGGAAGATGTGGATCTGGGGCGACCGCCTGCTGAATGCCAAGACCACGCACCTCAGCGCCTTCCAGGCCAGTGCCAATGGCACCTGGCCGGCGGTTGATATGATCCCCAAAGACATCGTCATCTGTGACTGGCACTATACGCAGGACACCAAGACGGCGAAGTTTTTTGCCGACAAGGGATTTGGCGTGGTGAGCTGTTCGCTAAAAAAGCGGAAGATCACCCTCACCCAAGTCAAAAAGATGTTGGATGGCCGCAAAAATGCTTCGCCGGCAACCCGGGGCAACTACCTGGGTGTCATGCAGACGGTCTGGGGCAGCAACCAGCCGGATTTCTTTAAGGATTTATCCAATACCGAATCCAACAAGCCCCCTACCAAGGATACGGTTGCCGACAATTTCAAAACCCTGTTCCCCAAGGAATAAACCCGCGATTGGGGGTACGGACCTGAACTCACAAGCAAGCAATGGAGTGGTTGCGGATCTGAATGGGGTATCCCAGGTTATGGCATCAAAAGTGGGTATGGTGGTGCCGTCGGCAATTGCGGATGAAATGGAGTGCTCCATTGGCCTTTTGGCATGACTGGTGTAAGTCTATAACGCTTATAACGATTTTATCAGTTGTCAGTGTGGAAATCGGGGGTATAGTGGGAATAGGAAATGGCGCGTGGCGCCGGTTTCCGGCCAAAGGCATTTGGCTACACCCCTTCTTTGGGGCGCGCATTTCGGCCGCTTAGCGAGTGGTTTTGACGAGATGTATCGCCTTTGGCAGCGTTCATATTGGTATGGTTCGTGGTTCTATTCGTATGGGAGGACGCTATGCGATCGCCGCATGTTGACGATTTCGTCCGCCTCACGCGAGACCTGCCGGAATTGGAGCTGTGTCGCGGTGAAGTGGGTGTTGTTCGAAGCACTTGGTGCGCGCCCAATCTCGCGTATGAAGTTGAGTTCACGCCATCGGGATATTCACACCAGACGCGTGCTCTGCTGATGGCCGAGCAGGTCGAGGTGACTGAGATCGCGATGAGTGATGCCCAACTGGCCGGCACGTGATTTCATCGGACACTCCGCATGACGATCAGCGGAGCATGGCCTCTCTTGAACAGGTGTCTTGAACCTGTGCGTTGGTCCCGTGGCCTTCGAAGCTTGATCTTCCCGTGACCGAGGGTTTGGCGTTTCCGACCAACCTTGTGCAATCCGTTAAAACTCAGTTCGCTTGAGAAAAGGCGTGCGCATTGCGTCTCCAGACGGCCAATGCGCCAAGGCACGATTCCTGGTGGTAGTGCGCGCGGGCATAGGCATCAATGGAGCGCCATGCGATGGCGTAGTTTTTGGCGCGCACCGGGAAGTGCGACAGTTCGGCAATATTGGTGGTCTGGTGATCGAGGTAGCGATCCATGTCGGCCGGGAGGATGAGGTACACGGGCTGATGGCGGCGAAAATCATCGAGCATCGTCGCGGCGTACTCGAGAGGTGCGGTGTCCCAGTTG
>CAYTAP010000003.1:28371-52573 GCA_964435775.1 uncultured Tepidisphaeraceae bacterium | reverse complement strand
GGCAAAGCGGAACGTCAACGGATGCCGGGTGGCGGAGCGAAGGTCGGTCTCGATCACGACGCGGGGCACATCATCGACCCAGACGTAATCGCCGGGGAGCGTTCGATTTTGCAGATAGTCGGAGACGGGCGAGCGGGATGAATACGGGAGGCTCATGGCGAGCGTATAGCCTGCCAGGCAGAGGGAAAAGACGATGACCGGCAGGAGCGCAGCGGCGAGGGGGAACACGCGGTCGCGCCGGGGAAGACATCCGAAAAGAAGAGCCAGCGGCGGAACCATCACCATGAAGTGGTAGGCATACATGCGATGCTGCGCGACCACGCCGATCGTTTCGAGAACCATCCACGCCAGCGCGAAGATCAGCATCGGACGATGGGCATCAGGTCGCGGCTTTGCTTTGGCTTGCGAAGTCGCATCGCGGCGAAAGATGAATCCACGAACGAGGAATGGGAACCCGCCGATGACCAGGATGACGGCGAACTTATTGACGAGCGAGGTATCGGTCGCGGAATTGGCGGCGTAGCGCGCGACCTGATGAAGAAGCGAGGGCATGTCGTGAAGGATGTGCGTGGCAAGCAGATAGCCTACAACGCAGAGCGCGGGAATGAGCAGGCCGAGAATCGAGGCTGCGGCATGCGCGATGATGCGGGAGGTTCGTCGCGGAGAATGAAAGAGCATCGCCAGGGCGAACGCGGCCAGGACCGCCAAGCCGGTCGGTTTGAGCATGGCCGCTATGCCGGCCGCGAGCCCGACGAGGAACGCATCCCGCGCGTCATCGTTGCGCAACGCATCGAGAGCGGCGGCAGCGGCGATGATGCCGAAGGTGATTTGAAGGGTTTCGACTTGAAACCCGCCGAAGACAATGGGGGTGAAGTTGAGATAGACCAAGGCAAACAGGAACGTGGGTCGGCGGGCGCTGACACCGATGTGTCGGGCGGCGGCGCGGGCGAGCCACCAGGACGCCGCGATCGCCAGCGCCGTTTGCAGGAGGACATACGCCGCCCAATGAGCGCCGAACGCGCGCCAGATGACGCTGGTGATCATCCCGACGGTGGGAAGCTTGTTGTCAACGATGTCGCGGCCATAGCGCGCGCCTTCGGTGACGAGCTTGCCCATGTAGATGAACATGGCGCCGTCGCTGTCGAATGGGCGCGCGAGGTAGACGAACCGCCCCGCCAGCGCCGAAAGGAGGCATGCGGCCAGGAGGAGCCATGCCGCCCAATCGCGCTGGCCGATCCGCACAGCCGCGCGCGGCGCCCGTGCAAGCGGTTGAAGCTGCGATTCGATCAGGGGCGGCGCGCACGTGGTCATCACAAGCATTATCGGCCAGATCAGACCGCCGCGCGCCTGCGGGATTCAAAGTTGGAGCGCTGGCCCCCCCATGGGGTTCGCGGTGCCAGGAGCCGCGCACGAAGTAAGCGGTTTTTGCGCCATCACACAACCGCCTACTTCGTGCGCGGCTCCCTGGCTTGCCTTGCAGAAGTGGACCGCGCTCCAATCCACACCTTTGCTCATTGGCTCAAACGGACCGAAGCGATGCCGTTGGCGGTAATGGGTACGGAAACCTCATTGGCCTTGATGGCAAGTGCCGCGTCGGCACCAACAGGTCGTTCGAGGAGATCCACCGCTGTTGCGGAGGTGATCCTGCCCAGAATGTCCGGATTAAAGCGGATGGATGCATTGCCCTTTTGCCCGGCGGTTTCCTGAAGGCGTGCGATCAGGCCGTTGCCGTCGTCGGCGGGTTTGAGATGGGTGATGAGCACGCCATCGGTCAGCGACGCAAGGACGGAATCGACGCTGGCGGGCAGGTTGCCGCCGTGAACCGTGGAGTTGACGCAAATGAGCGGTTGATTGTGCGCGGTGCCCCAGCGGATGAGGTCGGCCGCCGACGCCTGGCCGGCATGGGGGACGATGGCCAGGCGAACGCGGTGTTCGCCCATTTCCGGAAGGGGATCGGGGTCATAGCTGGATCGGATGAGGGTTTGACGAAGGACTGAGCCGGTGAGGGAATGTCCATGCTTACAGTCATTGAGTAGCGCGAAGCCGGCGAATGAACCCTCGGCGGCGCCGCTTAATGTTCCATCGACATCAACCCAGCGGAGGGCCGGCATTTCACGGCCATCGGTCTGATCGCGGCGAATGACGCCGAAGGGGATTTCATATCTCGCAGACGGCTGATCAAGATGAAGGGGGAAACGGATGAGGAGTTTGGGCGTGCCGATGTCCGGCCCGCCGCGCTCGAGCCAGGTGGCGCGGATGTCGATGTCGAGAGCGCGTCGGCCGGATTCAAGGGAATAGACGATCTCGAAACGGGATTGTTCGACGCGCACGGTGGCGTTGACACTAGCGTGGTAAGGACCGTTGGCGCCGGGGTTCAACGATTGGACGGTCAGGGGGAAGATGCGTTTCTCAGGATCGGCCAGGATCCATGAGGACATTGGATGGGGGCGTTCGAGGACATATTCGAGCAGGCCGAGCGGATCGGACGCGACGGCGAGATCGGTGTCGGTCGCCTTGTCGAGCAGGCGTTTGATGCCGCCGGTGGCGCGGTCGAATTCGACGAGGAGGTGTTCGTTTTCAAGCGTCAACCTTCCGGCGGGATTGTTGACCTTCCACCCCCCTTCTGTTTCGACGGTCACGCGCGCGGGGACGGCAGGGGCGATGGAGATTTCGGTGGATGCCGGGGGCAGGCCGGGGAAGCCGGCGGGGACGGATGGCGGCAGCGGCGGGGCTTCTTCGATGCTGTAGGTTGTGTAGGCAAGCGGACCGACGCTGGCGGTGAAAGCCAGATCGACAAACTCGTGGCCCCAGTAGCCGCCGGATGCCATGCGTTGAGTGGGGCGCGTCTGCCCGTCGGGGGTGCGAACGATGAAGCGGCGTGCATTGATTTTTTTTCCGGAATAATCGCCGTCGCCTTCCCAGACGGAAACGGTCACGACTTCCTCGCGCGGCCATGCGGTGGGGTTGAAGATGACGACGGGGCGAGGCCCTTCGGCGACGTGGCCGGCACTGGAGATACGGGGCGTTTCCGGGGATTGTCCGGCGCCGTTGACGCCGGTGACGGGGGTGATTCGTCCGGCTCCGCCGCCGGCGCCGGTGCCGGGCAGTGCGCCGGTCTTGTCCACCTGCGAGGGCGTCGGCGTTCGGCCGAGCGTCGTGTCAACGGCGGCGGCGATGGCGCGAAGCGCGTTGGTTTTCACCATGCCCGCGTCGGCGGATATTTTCTGGAAGAGCCCCTGGTTGTAGTCGCGCGTGGCGCGCACGCCGGAGCCGGGAAGAATGTCGTGGAACTGTCCGAACAAGACATCCTGCCACGCTTCGCGCAAACGCTCATGGGGCACCGGGCGTTCGATCGCGGCGTGAGCGAGGGCGGCGGCGGACTCGGCTTCGACAAGCAGGTTCTCGCCGGCGCGGTTGGCTTTCTTGATCGCGCTTTGCGAGGTGTAGCAACCGGCGAACTCGAAGTTCAGTTCGCGGTCAAGCGTGGGAAAGCGTTCGGGGTCCTTGAGCAGGTCATCGAAATAGGCGCGGGCGGTGGCGAAACGGAAATGGGGATAAATCGGCCAGGTGTCGAACGTCATGGCGCGGCGGAGGTCGCGCCGGGTGGGCCCGCCGCCGTGATCGCCGACGCCATAGACACACATCCAATCGCGCAGGCCGGTCGTTTGGGAAAAGGCGAGCATCTTCCCAACGAGGTGGGGCGCGATCAGGTTGTTGTACCAATCGGTTTCACGGTGGACGAGGATGCGCGATCCATCTGGCGACTTCCACCAGAAGATCGGCGGCGTCGGTTGCTCGCCGGGGCGGCAGAGGTAGTAGCATTTCACGCCGAACTGGGAAGCGATCATGGGAATGGAATGGGCGTGGCCGAACGTATCGGGTTCCCATTGGAAGGGAACATCTTCTGGAGAGAGGCCAAAGTGGTCCCGCATGAATTGACGGGTGACCAAACCGTGATGGGCAAGGCTTTCGCCGGATGAAATATTCTTGTCCCCTTCAACCCATGTCGCGGCGGCGACTTCCCAGCGCCCTTCACGGATCCGCTGCTTGATCCGATCGAACAGTTCGGGATTGTGGCGACGGATCAGTTCATAAACCGCACCCTGGCTCTGGGTGAGATGAAAATCAGGAAACTCATCCATCAACATCAAGGCGGTTGTAAACGTATCGTTGGCGATGGCGACCGTTTCCGGCCAGGACCACATCCAGTTCATATCGATGTGCGCATGACCAACGCAATGGATGGTGTAGGTCTTCGCCACTTTGCCGATGGGTACCAGAATGGCCTCCGTCGAGGCGACGGCTTGGCTGAGTGAATCAAGCGAACCGACTACTGCGGCTTGATCGAAATGGGCGCGGGCGCGATCGATCAAGGGACGCCAAGCTGTTGCATGATCCGGATGAATTTTCAGTAATTCTTCGGCAAAATGGAACTGTTCGCTCATCCGTTCGCGCAAGGCGGCCACTTCGGCGACGGCGCGATCCAGGTTATTGGAGGCGACGGAATCATTCATGGCTTATCCTTAAACAAGTAAATTGATGAAGACTTGACCTCCCAAAAGTGAATCTGTCAAGCATGACGACGATTGGGCGAAGCCAAGGCGGATCGATTGGTGTAGAGTTAAGCGTGGATACACTCCTGTCCGGCGAAGGAGATGCATTTATGTTGCGGGATGCGGAAGCGAGAGCGGATGGCGGCACGAGCGAGAAACAGGCCGTGACGGCGGTCTCGCCAGGGGGTGCGGGCGGCCCCGGGCGCCTTGTGGGGCAGGCGGTGTATCTGTTCGCGTTTGATGTGGCGTATGAAATGATTCGTCAGCCGGTGGCGACGCTGCTGGGGCAGCCTGTGGCTCAATTTGAAGTGGACCCGTCGAAGCGGAACCCGAGGCGGCTCTTTTTTTACCGGCCTCAGATGGTGCGACTGCCGCCGGTCGAGCGACTGGGGCCGCGGGGGATGATGCGGCTGGAGCGGTCCATCAAGCTGCTGCCGGTCGGGGCGATCAGCGTGATGGTTCGCGCGCCGTTTGATGTGCAGCGCCTTGAGGAGCTGGTGCCCTACCATGACCTGCGATTTTCCGATGGGAGCCATTTGTATGATGAGGTGCGGGCGCTGGCGGATGAGGTGCGACGGGAGTTGACGCCCTATTTCGTCCGGCCAACCACCGACCTGCCGGAGGAGGAAGCGTACACGGTTTTCTGCATCGACGCGGCGCGGAGTGGCTTTGGGCGCAGGGCGGCCGGTGGCGAAGGGGCGAACGTGCGGGCGGAGGATTGGCTGGCGGCCAACCGAGCGGGCGTGGCGGCGATCTTGACGGAGGAAGATCAGCCGCAATATCTGTCGGACCAAGAGGCGGAGGAATCGACAAGCCGTTACTTCAGCTACTACGACCAGGACCTCGTCGTGGTGGATTGGGATGCGGCGGTGGTCATCGATGAGCCGAGGTATTTTGATGAAGTGCTCTACCTGATGGAGCTGGCGAATGTGCAGCTTGCGGAGCTGGAGGCGTATGACCGGATCCTCGACAGCGCGGTGGATCGGTCTTATCGGGATCTATCGGAGCGGAGCTTCACGGGGCTGGGCTTTCGACGGACCGCGCGCGTGCAGCGTGAGTTGCGGGAGATTCGGATCGACCTGGCGCGGCTGTCGGATGAGCTGTCGAACATCACGAAGTTTTTCGGCGACTGGCACCTGGCCCGCATCTATCAGGGGTTGAGCGGACGCTTCCACCTGAGCGAATGGCATCACACGATCGACGAGAAGCTGAAAACCGTCGATGACCTGTACCAGCTTCTGCGGCATGACCAGACCAATCGGTGGATGCTGATCCTGGAGGTGACGATCGTGGTCCTGTTCATCATCGATGTCATCATTTTGTTGTGGGGCGGCGGATGAAGGGATTTTCGATTTTTGATTTTTGATTTTTGATTTTTGATTTTTGATTGTCGGGGCGGGGCGAGGGTTGGGGGTGGGGGCGTGGGGGTACGTCCGATATGTCATTTTGCGTGAGTGTGCAGGGTCCGATAACTGTCGGGTGAAAGGACCTGGCCGGCCGGTTATTCATTGGAAACGACACGAATTGACGGCGGTTGGATTTTTTGCTTGCCGAAACCGATTCCAAATGGCAAATCAATGGATGGAAGCGAGGTGATTCGGACGATTTTAAGCAGGTAGGAAGCGATCGTCGGCGTGCCCAGGGAGTTTCGGGCAGGTGGCAGGTGGATCAGCCGGCTGACGACGCATGCAACACGAGGACACGCGCCGCGCGCGTTCATGCCAGGTCATGCCTTGCATGGATGAACCGTCGGCGAGTCGTGTTATTCGGAGTACCTGATCATGCCGAGTTGGCTGATTCCCGCGTTGTCTCATCTGGCGGAGTTGGGGGTATTTTTCGCGGCGGCGGCTGCGCTGACCGCCGGGGCGATTGGTCTGAGGTAGTTCATCCAAGCGTGATCGGCACTCAAGGGCATTGACTCACCGGCGATATCGCTCGACGCGCACTTTCCAGAATCGCTCCTGGGCAATGCGCTGCCACCCGTGCGCCGCCAGCCATTTTTCCACAAGATGATCCGGGTTGGACCACTCCTGATGCGTCAGCACCAGGTCAACCTCCTCATCTTTTCCTCCAGCCAGGACTTCCGCGAGATGGCGCACATCCGCCTGGGTTGCAATGCGCTGCGCGGGAATGGGGGGATCGGTTTCCAAAAAGCCGATGGGTAGGCCGGTCAGTGACACCGCTGGCGCGCCGGTTGGGGAATCGGCGGGCGGGTCATGGCGGGTGTAGTATTGATAGAGCAATTGCCCTTCGGCGGCGCTAAAGACGACGAGGCGGGGATGGGTGGGGATCTTCATGACATATCGGGTGGCCGAGCGCCAGTCTTCCTTGCGTTCATAGCGGAGGAACGCGATGGAGCTATCGAGGGACCAGGTGAGGATGAGCAATGCCGCGGCGCAACCGATGATGGCCGACGGCATGCGAAGCCTGCCTCGCTTTGGATCGATCAGATCAAACGGCATGGCGAGCAGCAGCGGGAAGATCAGCGACGAAATGATCAGGGGGCGGGAGATGAAGACGGGACGCGCGATGAGGCTGTAGGCGAAGACCAGCACAATGGGCAGGAGCGCATAGGCCGCCAGGGCGAGCAGCTCGCGCCGGCGACGGGCATCCACATGCCACAGCGTCACCAGGAATGCGATGAGCAGCAAGATACCCACCACCTGATACACATGAGGCGGCACAAGGAACGTGGCGCTGCCGAGGGGGTAATCCGGCTGCACGCCGATGAGTTGCGACAGGGTGGCGACAAAATCATATGCGGTCGGGCGGGTGGCCCAGAAGTTGGACTGCACCCAGCGCAGTTGCGCGATGAGGCCGGGCGCCCAGGGGAGGTACAGAAGTCCGATCAAAGCGTTGGCGGCGATCAGATCGAGCAGACGCCGTCGCCATGACACCACCGCGGGCAGGATCAACCACGCGACATCGAGGGCCACCAGATAAAAGAACGCGATGTTGTGCAGATAAAGCGTGAAGGTGACGGCGAGAACGATGAGGCCGAACGTCCAACCATTGCGGCGGTGCAGAAAACGATGGAGGGCATCGAGCGCGACGATGCCACCGAGACCCAGAAGGGCGTAACAGCGGGCCTCGTGGGCATAGGCGACTTGCATGACCGACGCCGCCACGAGTGCCATGGCGATGAGACGGGAGAAGGGTTTGTCGAGGATTCGAAGCGACAGGAGGCAAACGGCCGGCAGGCAGGCGGTGGCCGCCAGGGCGGAGAGGGCGCGCATCGCCGCTTCGGAGTCGCCGAAGAGGGACGTCCAACACCGCAGGATCATGTAATACAACGGCGGCGAGACATCGGCGCGGATGATGTGAAGGAGGCGGGATACGCCGCGCGAAGAGGCCCAGGCGCTGTATCCTTCATCGAGCCAGAGGCTCAGGTGTCCCAGTTGCCACCAGCGGAGCAGAACGCCACCGGCGACGATCAACGCCATCGCGACGGCGTACGGCGTCTTCAGCTTTCGAGGCGGATCCATGCGATGAGTCTACGATGCCGCGGCAAATCCCTTCAGCAGCTCCAATGCAGCTTTTGCGGATTTTTTGTGGTCGCCGAACGCGCCGGTTTCCAGCACGATCCATCCATCGTAGCCGATGCGCTTGAGCACGGCGAAGATTTCCTTAACCGGGACATCACCCTGGCCAAAGGGCTTGCGATTGATGGGATCATAGCGCGGCTTGTCCGGTGTGCCGCGCTGGCCGTCGGTGAAATGATACTCCTTGGCATGGACCTGGAAGAGGTGGCCCTTGAGCGCTTCAAGGTCCTGGGGCGGGGAATAGCTGAAGCAAAAGCCGTTGGCCATATCCCAGTAGTCGCCCACCCAGGGTGAGTTCACATGGCTCAGGAGCCTGGCGGCATCAGCACCCGACATCGAATGCTCGATGGCGATCTTCACATGGCGGATTGCGGCTTCCTCGCCGATGGCGCGAAGGTCGTTGGCGAGTCGCTCCTTGCCGGCCGGGCTGTAGACATTGGGGCCGAAGAAGGGGATGAGCATGAGGGGCGCGCCCAGATCGGCGGCCAGTTCAATGCCCTGTGAGATGGCGGCCTTGGCGAAGTTTCGCTTGGCGGCCTCAGGATGAGCCAGGTTGGTGGGATTGAGAAAATCCGCGCAGATGGAGGAGATTTGCATGCCCGCCTTGTCGGCGGCGGTCTTGATCGCCGCGCGCCTGGACTTGGCAAGAGGCCCGCCATCGGCGGCGTCGTTGCGATCGGCCCAGTTCAATTCAACGCCGTCGAATCCAAGTTCGGCGGCGACGACAAAGACACGCTCGGCCGGCTCATTGAGCACGTTTTGCATGGTTCCGAATTTCATGGCTGCATCTCCTTGTCTTCCTCCGTCGGGTGTTGCGCTCAGCTGTGGTGAACCCTTAAGACCCCCACCCCAGCCCTCCCCCGGAGTACCGGGGGAGGGGGTAAAGGCCAAAGTCACTACAAATAGGAATTACATCCTCCATCAGCTCATTTGACCAGCTTTCGCACTTTGCCGGGGATTTGCGGCTTGCCGGTGTCGGCGGCCTTGCACGCGGCGAAGCAGACGGCCAGCGACTCGAGGTTGGCGCGGGCGTTGTTCTGTGGCGTGCGATCCTGCTCGATGCTGCTGAGCAGTTCGGCCATCGTGCCTTGAAAGCCCTCGCGGAACCAGGCGCCATCGAGCTTCGGGGTGAAGTGTCCCTTTTTGGTGTACACGGTGACGCTCTGATCGCTGATGCTCGGGCCGACGCTGACGGCTGATCCGAGCGTGCCGGCGAGGTAGGTGGTTGCCTTGGAGCCCAGAGGGGTGGAGCCATCGAAGACGAGCGATGCCTGCGCGCCGTCATATTCGATCAGCGCCTGGCCGAGGAGATTGGGCTTGGCGAGCTGCCCTTCGGCATGGGTGTTGGAGGCGAAAACGCGGGTGGCTTTGCGCCCCTGCATGAACTGGGTGACGATATCGAACCAGTGGATGGCGAAGTCATAAAGGACAATGTGGCGCACCGAGTCGAACGGGCCGCCGGCGATCCAGTTGTGATTCCAGTGGACCGTCAGATGCGCGCCCAAAACATTGCCGAGCATGCCGCGATCGACGACCTGGCGAAGGTAGGACCAGTTGGGGGACCAGCGGCCGTTTTGATTGACGGCGAACTTCACGCCCTTCTTGTCGGCCAGGTTGCACAGCTCCACACCCTTATCAAGATCAATGACGAAGGGCTTTTGGCTCAGGACGTGCTTGCCGGCGTTGATGGCATCCTTGAGGATCGGATAGCGTTCGGGCGGGTGGGTCGCCACATCGACCACGTCGATGTCCTTGCGGTCGAGGATTTCGTGGTAATCGGTCGTGGTGAAGGCGTCGGGATAAAACTCGGCGCGTCGCGCCTCGATGCGCTCGGGGATCAGATCGCACAAGGCGACGACGTTGAACCCGGCGGCGCGATACGCCGTCAGGTGAGACTGGGTGATGCCGCCGCAGGCGATCAGCCCGATGCGCGGCTTGTACTTTTTCAGCCTGGCGGGTTTGTACGGGAGATTGGGCGCCTTGATCTCCTTCACGACGGCGTCAATGCTCTCGCCGTAGAGTTTCTTGGTCTTGCCCTTTGACTTTGCGTTGGTAGTCGCTTTCTTCGTTGCCTTGGCCATGGGTTCTCCTCAAAAAATGGGGTCGTTGAATCGGTATTCCTTTGATCAAACGCGGTGTCGCTCATTTCACGAGCGGCACGGTCCTGCCCTCCCGCACGCTGAGCACCGCCGAATCGACGATCTGTTGACCGATGCGGGCGATGGCCGGGGACAAGGGGCCATCCATCGGCTGGTTCGTTTCAAGGCGGTGGAGCATGTACTCGATTGGATTGCGATTGGGGAAAACGAGGGTATCGACGGGAATCACTTCGCCGGCCTCATTGGCACGGGTCTGCACGCGGATCGTCTTCTCGTAGTCGCAGCTGGAAATCGTCCCTTCGGTTCCGACAACGACAAAGCCGCACTTGGGCTGGGGTTGCAGCGTCCAGGGATCGGTGAACGTGCCCCACCTGGTTTCGAACTTGCTCAAGCCTGTCGCATAGCGGGCGATGGTGATGGAGTGCTCATCCACCTCCAGGCCTTTGGGCTGGTCCACCATCGCGGTGATGTCGATGGGGGATTGGCCGTTCATGAACCAGGTGCCGAGCGTGGTCCCGTAGCCGAGGTAATCAAGGAGCGACCCGCCGCCCTGGTCTTTCTTATAGAACCAGCTTTTCGATTTCTCGCGGGCGGCCTGCTCTTCGGTGATTTCGATTTTGTCGGCGACGTGTCGCATCGGCCCGCGGTTGCCGTCGTAGTAATGCACCTGGATCGGCGCGCCGATTTTCCCCTCATCAATCAGGCGCTTGGTCGTCACATGCGGCGGATACCACCGCAGCGGCCAGTTGACGATCAACTCCCGCCCGGTTTTGGCGACGGCGGCAATGATTCGATCCGCCTCGGCGAGCGTGGCGGCGAACGGCTTTTCCATCAGGATATGCGAGCCGAACGGGGCAACCTTCTCCGCCCACTCGGCATGGCGCGCCGTTGCGGGGCAGAGTATGACCAGATCGGGCTTGGCTTGCTCCATGCACTTGCGGTAATCCGTGAAAACACGGTCGGCCGGGAGGGCGAAGTTGGCGATCGCGTCTTGCATGCGGGAGGCGTCTTCATCGCAGATGCCCACGATTTCCGCCGACGGATGCTCATGCACCATTCGCAGCAGATCGCCCATGTGCATGTGATCGAAATTGATGCCGGCGATTCGCCATGTCTTTTTTGTTTTTTCCGATGCACTCATCACTGGTTCTCCTTGATCGTGAATGGCGCGACTACAGGGTCATTCGCTCGCCGGCCTTGAGGACGCGATATTTCTGTTTCAATTTCCCGCACTCGCTGGTGAACTCATCCGGCGATGCCGTGTTGAACTCGAACATTTCATAATGACACGGAATGACCACGCCGGCATCGATGGCTTTGCCAAGCCGGGCAGCGTCGATGCCGCCCATGTTTCCCACTTGTCCGTTGATGGGGAGGATCGCGATGTCGATCATGAAAGGCTTGAGGTGATTGACCATGCCGTCGTACACCACGCCGTCGCCGCTGTGGTAGATCGTGTACGGGCCGATTTTCACGACAAAGCCGAGATAGATGTCCCGTCCGTGTTCATCGCGCGTCCGCTCATCGTGGGCGGCGGGGACTGCATTGAACTCAATCCCCCCCACTTCCCGATGCTCCCCGGCGACCAGTGGAATCATCGCCACGGAACAATCGGCGCCGAGTCGTTCCTGCGCGAAAGCCTCGTTGGCGGCCGGGAGGACCAGGGGAAGCGACGGATGTCCGCCGGCTCGGACGGCGGCGGCCAGGGGCTTGAGGGTTTGCGCGTCCAGATGATCGGTGTGGTTGTGGGTGCTGGTGACGACATCGACGAAATCGAGCTTTTCGGGAGCGACCACCCGCCGGGTCATGCGGACATGGGGCTTGGCGGTGTTGGCGTATTTCGTCGTCAGCGAGTCGGACAAATAGGGATCGAAGAGCAGATGTCGTCCGTCGTGTTGAATGAGAAATCCACTCTGCCCCAGCCACCAGAGGTGCAGTTGCGCCGGCTCGTCGCGCCCGGCCGACACCACATCCGCCAGGAACGCCTCATCGCGCAATTGTGGTTCGATCAGCGCTTCGCTCACGATTTCAATCCCACTTCCTTGCGTACGAGTTTCACGCCTTCAACCATGTTCGCCAGCTTCTGCCTGGCCGCCCAGCGGGCGGTCTGCGACAGGCCGCAGTCCGGCGCGAAGCTGAGGCGATCCGCCGCGGCGTATTTCAGACACAGGCGCGCGCGATCGGCGATGTCCCGCGCGCTTTCGATGTAATAACTTTTCACGTCGATGATCCCCACCGCAACATCCTTTTTCTTGGCGATCTGTTCGATGATCGCGATCTCGGCGAACTCCCGGTTGGCCATCTCGACGTGGATTTCATCGACTTTCATGTCGAGGAACGCGGGGAACATCGGGGCGTATTCGCGCTTGCCGACCGGGTGCCCCTTGTAATTGCCGAAGCACAGGTGTGTGGACAAATGGCACTTGCCGACGACGGCCTCGATCGTGTCGTTGAATATTTTCACGAATCGCGCGGGGTCTTCGCGGTGGGCATAGCAACTCATCGACGGTTCATCGACGGTGATTTCGCGGCAACCGGCGGCGACCAGTTGCTCCAACTCCCGGCGGACGATGGGGAGCAGCGCATCGGTCAGGGCATAGCGATCCTTGTATTGATCGTTGGGCAGGAGCCGTCCGCTGAGTGTGTAAGGGCCGGGCACCGACGCCTTGAGCGTGGCGTTGCACTTTTGGCCGGTCCCCTTCTCAACGGCAGACACAAGACGCGCCAATCGCTGATACTCCGCGACCGCGCCAAGACCATTGGGGGCGCTCAATTCGCCGATGACATGGTGCTTGCCGCGCTGATCGTGCGCCGGCGGACCAAAGTGCCGCGGGGGCGCGCCCTCCAACTCCAGTCCCTTGAGAAAGCCGTAGAAGGAAAGGTTGAAATCAAGACGGGTTTGCTCGCCATCGGTGATCACATCGAGGCCGGCCGCGAGCTGGTCATGAATCGCGCAGATCACCGCGTCATCCTGCGCCTCGGCGACATCGGCCGGGCCGAATTGGTCCAGATGCGACGAGGCGAACTCCAGCCATCCCGGAAATGGATAGCTTCCTATGACCGTCGTCCGCATCGGTTGATTTCGCATGGTTGGCCTTTCGTCAATTCGCGTCGTAATGACAATCGCAGACACTCCGGAGGGTCCGCGATCAAAGATGCTTTTCGATCCACTGGCGATTCTCGGCCGCGCTGTGCATCGGGTCGCGGTCTTCAGGTTCATCCTCCCACGAATACCATCCGTCATAGCCCATTCGCTTGAGCGCGGCCAACGCGGACGCGACGTCCACGACGCCATCGCCCAGCAGGCATGTTTCATGCCCTCCGACCGCTTTCATGTCCTTGACATGGATGTGGCGGACCAGCTTCCCCAGTTCGTCGATCGTGGCCGCCGCATTCAGCCCCTGTGTACCGAGCCAGCCGGTATCAACGCAGACGCCGATGTTGTCGTCGCCGCCCTCGATGCGATCGAGGATTTCCTGAACGCTTTTCTCCGGATGATTCTCGTAATTGAATTGCAGGTTGCGTTCGGCAACGAGCGCGCGGACTTCATCAAGGGTGGTCCCCCACAAGCCACCATTGAACGTCCTGATCCCCATCCATTCGGCCACCTTCGCGGTTTCCTTCGTACACGCCGCAGCCAGGCCGATGATGCTCAGCCCATGCTCGTCGGCGATGCGCCGCCGCAGGCGCGCTTCATCGGCGGTCATCACCCGCGGATCGACGTGGGCGATCCAGAGCTCGATGGCGCGGTATCCCGCGCTGGCGATGTCGCGGCAGATGTTGTGCCATTCAGCGGTGTCGGTCGCCTTGACGACGCGATCGGCGTACTCGCCCCATTTTTCCAACTCAAGGCGATTGCCGCTGGCGCGCCCGACGAGGTTGGCGGTGTTGAATGCAATTTTATCGGGCATCTGTACCTCCACGGATCGACGGGCAGGATCGACCATCGATTTGATCGTTACTTCGCTTCGCCCACATGGGCGTATAGCTTTGCCAGCCGGTGAGCGTGTTCATCATATGCGGACTCGAAGAGACTCACCGCACGTTCCGCCCCCACGACCGCGCCGGCGCTGAGCACCTTGGGAGGTTGGCCGGCTTGAACTAGCCGGGATGCCACTTCCACCTTGATCGCGTTGACCAGAAGGCACCCCCCCACCGTCGAACCCGGGCCGACGGGCGTATCCAAGCCGGGAATGGCCACCATCGCATCGCCGACCGGCGCGCCGGTGTCGAGGACAAGATCGCTGAAGTCCTGGAGTTTTTTCCCGCGCGCATCCTTGCTGGTTGACGCCTCGGCATGACGGCGGCTGACCATCCCGACCACCTTGACGCCGCGCTTTTGAAAGCCCTCGGCCATTTCAATCGGGACGCGATTGCATCCGCTGGAGGAAATGATCAGCGCCGAATCCTGGGAGGAAATGTCGAAGTTTCGCAGGATACGATCCGCCAGGCCGCTCACATTTTCCAGAAACATCGCCTGGCGCTGCCCGTTGGCGCCGACGACAAGGTTGTGAAAGGTCAGCGACAATTCGACGATGGGATTGAAGCCGGGAAACGATCCATAGCGCGGCCACATCTCCTCCACCATGATGCGGGAATGCCCGGAGGCGAAAACATGCACCATGCGCCCGGCGAGAATGGTACGGCTGAACCAGTCGGCCGCCTGGCGCACTTCCGCCAATTGCGATGACACCGCATCGACCAGCCCGCGCGCCTTGGTCAGATAATCTTCCGCTACGTTCATCGATTCACTGATCCCTTCTCACAAAATGACGGTGCAACGTTCATCAGCCGACCACCGCCTCATTCGAGTGTTGCGTCAATCCATTCCATGCCGCGCCCAGCGCCCCGGATTCATCGCCCAGCTTTGCAAATACAATGCGTACGCCCTGGCCGGTGGGACGCCATTCAAACTCATCGAGATATTTTCGCAGCGGCGTCATCAGCGCGTCACCCGCGCCGGAGATGCCGCCGCCAAGGATGAAGACTTCCGGGTCCACCGCGTTGGCGATCGATGCCATGCCGGCCGCGAGCGCTCTGATACTCGTCAGCCAGATTCGACTTGCGACGGCATCGCCGGCCTGATGCGCCTCGACCAGCGCCTTGGTTGATGAATACCTTCCGTTGCCTCGCTTGGGGAGTGTGCATTCGCCGATGGCATCCTCGAGACTGCCGGGCGTGTTGACGATGTCCTTGACCCCATCAGGATTCAACGACAGATGCCCCAGGTGCCCCGCCCGGCCGAGATGACCTTTGAGCAAGTTGCCATCGCACAGGATCGCTCCGCCCACTCCCGTGCCCAAGGTCAGCATCACGGCATCGCGCGCCCCCTTGGCCGCCCCGCCCCATACTTCCCCCAGCAGCGCGGCGTGGGCATCATTCAGAACCGGCACGCGGCGCTTGCGCTGCAAGAGATTGGTCCAATCAACGCCCATCACCGATTCGAGCCGTCCCATCATCCATGCAATGCTTCGCCCATCGCGGGCGGCCAAACCCGGCGACGCCACACCGATGGAATCGGACGGTCCGAGTTCATGTTCCAATCCCGCGACGCATGCCTTCACGCCGTCCATCCAGCGCCCGGCCGATTCATCGGCGGTGCCGAAATGTTCTCGCTTGAGCACTGTCCCCTCGCGCGTCACTGCGACCACCTTGACGTTGGTGCCGCCAAGATCAATGCCGATGCCGTATGCCGGCGCGCCATGGGATGGGTTGGTCATCATCGTTTCCGCCCTCACTCGGGTTGCGGCGTGGCTGGCGCTTAAACCTGTCCTTCGCTGACATCCCAACCGCCGTCCACCGCGAGCGTCTGCCCGGTGACGAACTTGGCGCCGTCGCTCAAAAGAAACACCACCGCCGCGTCGAGATCCTCCACGCGTCCGATCCGCCCGCCGTCCAGCGGCTGCTTGGTGGCGATGAACTTCATGATGTGCTCATCCCCCGCCGCCCGCTGGGCCATGGGTGTTTCGACAAGCGCAGGCGCGATCGCGTTGAAGCGAATGTTGTCCTTCGCGTAATACGCGGCGCAGCTTCGCGTCATGCCGATCGCCGCCGCCTTGGCCGCCGCGTAGCCGTGGGTGACGAAATAGATGGGGGACGGGGACCATCCCAACACGGAGGTCATGTTGAGCACAGCGCCGCCGCTTTTTTGTTCCAGAAATTGTCGCGCGGACGCGCGATTGGAATAGAACAAGCCGGTCATGTTGATCCGCTGCGTGGCGTCCCACCCCTCGTTGGTGATTTCGTGCAGAGGCCCATCCCCCATCCGCCGCCCGCTTCCGCCGGCGACGTGATAAAGTCCATCGAGCTTGCCGAAGCTCTTCACAGCCTGGCGAACGGCCGCATCGGACACCGCGGGATCGGCCGCATCGCCGGCGATGGCGATCGCCGCGCCGGCGAGCTCCTTTTCCGCCGACTTGCAGTTGTCCACGTTTCGACCCACGAGAACGAGCTTCGCGCCTTCGGCCGCGCAGGCGCGGGCCGCCGACAGCCCGAGTCCGCCGGTGCCCCCGACAATGACGATTGATTTGCCCGCAAGGAGTGCCATGCCGCCCACCTTAGAACGCTGGAAATGCAAATGCCACATTAATCTATCAGGCGCGACACAATCTGATATGATAACATGCCATGGCCCGGCCACCCTCCCAGCACGTGCGGGATGCGCGCAACAAACTCCTGCTGCGTTTGCGCGGCGGCTTGCACCGTCCCGGCGACCGCTTCATGTCCAACCGCGCGATCGCGCGGCATTTTCGCATCAGCTACCAGACCGCCGACCGGCTGGTTCGGGAACTGGTGGCCGAGGGGCTGCTGATTCGCAAGCCCGCCGCCGGCACGTTTTTGCCCACCCGCGGCTTTTCTCGCTCCGCCGGATTTTCCGACATCGCCGCGCCGCCGATGGCGCATCTGCTGTTTCACACCCGCGCCCGGCGAGAGGGGAGTTTCGGCGCGCGTCTTCTTGAACAGCTCTCGGCGGGGCTTGAGCGCGAGAAGATCGCGTGGAAGGTTTCATACCTCTCGGAAGCCTCGCCGCCGCCGCGCGCCCTGGCGCACAGTGCTTTCCCCATCCTGTGGGAAGCGCCGGGAGCGATGGATCGCTTCATCCGCGCCAATCGACGCGCGCTGCTGCTCAACGCGAGGCCGGCTTCCGGCATGCCGTCGCTTTTCATTGACTCGATCTCCATCGATGATTTCTCCGGCGGCGCGATGGCGGCGCAATTACTGGCCAACCCTTCCTGGAGCGCATCGCATCCCGCGGGCGGGGCGATCACGAGAGACAACGGCGCGTTTTGCATTGTCTCCGGTCCGCCGGATGATGCGCGATCACGGGCGCGCGTCGCGGGGTTTGTTTCGCTGGCGGCGAACGCCACCGTGCTGCCGGCGCGATCGTGGTATGTCGAGGCCGGGCGGCAAGTGGCGGGCACGGCGCTGCGAACGGGTCTGCGCGGCATCTTCTGCTGCAACGACCGGTTGGCGCAGGCGATCGTGCATTATGCCGGGCAGGAGAGGCTGCCGCTTCCCCCGCTGGTCGGTTTTGATGACGCCCCCATCGCCGAGCAACTTCGCCTGACGACCATCGCCATACCGTGGCAGGCGCTGGTCAATGGGGCGCTCCTGGTGACTCAAAAGCGGCTTGCCAATGACCCTGCCACCGCATCGCATCAAATGTTCCCGCCGCATCCGGTTTTGCGCTCTTGAGACGAACGCGAGCGAAATGCAGTTGGCAATCACGACCGCATCCGGCAAGATCATCCTCAGGAGAACCCCATGCCCATCTCACCCCTCGCCGGCAAGCCGGCCACGAAGGATATGTTGATCGACCCGGTCGCCCTTGAAGATGAATACCACGCGCGTCAACCCGACACCGCCGATCCTCGCCAGCTCGTCAGCTTCGGCACGTCCGGCCATCGCGGCACACCCCTCGATGGATCCTTCACCGAGGCGCACATCCTGGCGATCACCCAGGCGATCTGCGACTACCGCTGCGATCACCAGATCACCGGTCCGCTGTTCATGGGACAGGACACGCATGCGGTCTCCGCCGCCGCACAGCGCACCGCGCTTCAAGTATTGGCGGCCAACAAGATGCAAACCGTCATTCAAAGCGACGGGGGCTTCACGCCGACGCCGGTCATCTCGCACGCAATCCTCACCCACAATCATAATGCGGACGCCCATCGCGCCGATGGGATCGTCATCACACCATCTCACAATCCGCCGGCCGATGGCGGTTTTAAATACAATCCCCCCGACGGCGGACCGGCCGACACCGACATCACCGGCTGGGTGCAACATCGCGCCAACGATTATCTGAAAAAAGAGAATGAAGGCGTCGCCCGAATGCCGTACGAAGCAGCCCTCGCCGCCTCGACCACGCGGGAGCATGACTACATCACCCCTTACGTCGCCGACCTGCCCAACGTCGTGGACCTGGGCGCGATCCGCGATGCGAAACTCTCCATCGGCGTCGATCCGCTCGGCGGGGCGTCGCTTGCGTATTGGCAGGCGATCCAGAAATCGTTCGGGCTGAGCATCACGATCGTCAACACCCGGGTCGATCCCACATTTTCCTTCATGAGCGTCGATCACGATGGGAAGATTCGCATGGATTGCTCAAGTCCCTGCGCGATGGCCAATCTCGTCACAATGAAGGATCGCTTTGCCATCGCGTTCGGCAAGGATCCGGACTCGGACCGGCACGGCATCGTCACCCCATCGGCTGGCCTGATGAACCCCAACCATTACCTGGCCGTCGCGATCGACTATCTCCTGACGCACCGCCCGGATTGGCCAGCGGCCGCGGTCATCGGCAAGACGCTCGTGAGCAGCGCGATGATCGACCGCATCGTCGCGGCGCGCGAGCGCAAGCTCTGGGAGGTGCCCGTCGGCTTCAAATGGTTTTCGCCGGGACTTTTCGATGGTTCCTGCTGCTTTGGCGGGGAGGAAAGCGCCGGCGCGAGTTTTCTGCGAAGCGATGGAAGCGTCTGGACGACCGACAAGGATGGGATCATTCTGTGCCTGCTTGCCGCCGAGATCACCGCGAAAACCGGCCTCGACCCCGGCCGACATTATCAAAACCTGACCGGGCAATTCGGAAGTCCGTGTTACACCCGCCTCGACGCCCCCGCCACGCGGGAGCAAAAGGCGGCGATTCGGAGTTTGAATCCTTCGGCCGTCAAAGCGACCTCGCTCGCCGGCGAACCGATCACCGCCAAGCTCACCCGCGCCCCCGGCAATGACGCTCCCATCGGTGGATTAAAAGTGACCACCGCCAGTGGCTGGTTCGCCGCACGCCCCAGCGGCACGGAGGACATCTACAAGATCTACGCTGAAAGTTTTGTTGATGAAGCCCATCTGAAGCGCATCGTCGAAGAAGCCCGGCAGGTGGTCGATGACGCACTGAACGAGGAAGCTTGATTTTCGATTTTTGATTTGCGATTTTCGATTGAAACGACGGCCGCGACATCGAAGTTCCCAATCAACAATCACAAATCAAAAATCGAAAATTAAACCCTCCCTCTACCCCGCGACCAGTCAATCCTTAAGATACCCGCAGCTTATTGCGGAAAGGGTCTTATTCCATGATTCTCGCTGGTGACATCGGCGGCACGAACAGCCGCCTGGCTTTATTCGACGACCAACTTCACATTGTGTGTGAATGGAGCACGCTCAACGCCGGACGAAGCGGGCTGGAGGACGTCGTCCGTCAATTCCTCGCCACGCTCACGCCGGATCAGCGCCGCATCGAGCGGGCCTGCTTCGGCGTCGCCGGCCCGGTGTTCAAAGGGCAGGTCATCCTGACCAACCTCCAGTGGCACATGACCGAAGCCCAGTTGGCCCAGGATCTGGGCATTCCCCATGTCGCGCTCATCAACGACATGATCGCCCACGGCGAAGGCATTGAGCTGATGACCCATGAGCATCGCATCGTGCTCAACCCCGGCACGCCCGATCCGCTGGCCAATCGCGCCCTGATCGCCGCCGGCACCGGGCTGGGCGAAGGGGGCACCGTCTATGATTCGGGGCTTAAGGGACATCGCGCGTTTGCATGCGAGGGGGGGCATGGGGACTTCGGTCCGCAGTCGGAGCTGGAAGACCAGCTTCTGCGGTTCCTTCGCGCCCGCTCCCCGTTCGGCGGGCATGTGTCGTGGGAACAGGTGCTCTCCGGCCACGGACTGCGCAATCTCTACGCCTTTTTCATCAGCGAGGGGCAACTGGGCGCCTCGGCGGCGCTGCCCATGCCCGAACCGACACCCGCCGACATCACCACGGCCGGACTGACGGAAACCAACCCCGCCGCCATCGCCACGCTTGAATTGTTCATCCGCTTCTACGGCGCGGAAGCGGGCAACCTCGCGGTCAAACTGATGCCAACCGGCGGCGTCTACATCGGCGGCGGCATCGCCCCGCGCATGATCGCGCGCCTCCAGGCGCCCGTCTTCTTCGAGGCGTTTTATTCCAAGGGACCCTCCAACCTGCGCGATGTGCTCAAGCAAATGCCGATTTACCTCATCACCAGCGACAAGGGCGCGCTCCTCGGGGCGGCCAACTACGCGCACCGCTTGTAGCCCCTCTCATTTCATACCCCCAAACGCCGCGAAGGGTCCGTTCTTGTGCAGCACCTCCACATCCTTGAAACCCACCCGCGCAAGGAGTCCAAGCTGATACCCCAGTGATTGCGGCGTATCCTCCTCGGCGATGTAGGCGAACACCTTTTTCGCATACGCCTCGCCCGCCTGGCCGCCCCCTTTCAGCTCGCACAGGTAATCCCAATGCCGCCGTTCCATCAGATGTTGCACGGCGGTGGTCTCCTGCCTGATGTAATCGAACACCCAGAACCCCCCGCCCGGCCGGAGTGATGCGTAAACCTTGGCAAACATCGCATCCCACTCGTCGGCCGTGCGCAAATGATGGAGCGTCGCCGACGCCAGAACGATGTCATAACATCCTTCGCCCAGCGGCACGTCGCGCATGTCCCCTTCCAGCGTTCGCACCGCGCCGCTGGTCGCGGCCTTAACGCGTTGACGCGCCCTGGCGAGCATCGCCGGGCTCAGGTCCACCAGCGTGCAATTGAGCGCCGGCACTTGCCGCAACATCGCCAGCGTGTAGTTCCCCGCGCCGCAGCCGAGGTCGAGCAGGTCCGCGGCATGTGGCGTCGCCGCGCCCGCCGCCTGTGTCACCAATCCCATGCACAGCGCCGCATCCATCGTCGCCGTCTGCCCGGTTTCAAGATTGCTGAATCGCTCGACATCCGCCTCGAAGCGGGCGCGGATTTGTTCCACTGATGATTTCATGGAATGCCTCTTTATGGATTCATGCCGGTTGCCCCCGCCTTGCCCGCGAAACGTCGCAGGCTGGCGACGGCGCCAGCGGCGACCACGGCGGCGGTTTCGACGCGGAGGATGGTTGTTGTCAGGGAGAGCGCCCGGACGCCGGCCGATTCAAACGAGGCGATCTCCTCGTTCGTCCATCCCCCCTCCGGGCCGATGAACAGGATCAGGCGTCGGGCGCTGGCCGAGCCGATGAACCCGTCCAGCGTCATCGCATCGGGCGCGGTGGATAAATACCATCCGCCGGGCGGTTCGCCGGTGTTCGCCGGGCGCACGGACGCACACTCATTCACAAGCCCTCGCACATCGACCAGCGTTTCGATCGTCATGACGCCACTGCCGCGCGATTGCCTCGCCGCTTCGGTCGCCAGGCGCTTCCAGCGGTCAATCTTGTGAGTTCCCTCCGGCTTGACGATGCTCCTCGCGCTGGACAGCGGCACAAACCGGTCAACGCCGATCTCCGCCAGTTTCTCGATCATCCAGTCGCACCGCTGCCCCTTGGGCAGCGCCGTCGCCATGGTGAGATGAAACCCCTTGTCGGGCACGGCAACAAGTTGCGTCACCGCTACGACAACCCCGGTGGCATCGCACCGCGCGATCGTCCCCTCCGCCACGTTCCCGGCATCATCGAAAAGCTCAACCGCCTCCCCCGCATCCATCCGCAGCACATTTCGCGCGTGATGCGCCTGCGCCGCCGGCAGCGTCACCTCGCCGGTTGAAACGATCGGCACATGAATCCGCCGGGGCATGAAGGGGAGTATCAGTTCCGAGCGGTGCGGAGCAAGTGGCTCGACACGGGCGCCCCATTGGTCACAATGGATCATCATCCCATGAACCCCAGCCGCCACCATCGTCTGACCCTCCTGCCTCAAATCGGCGAAGCGGGGCGGGCGCGGCTGGGCGGAGCGCGGGTGGCGATCATCGGGTGCGGGGCGCTGGGGACGGTCATCGCCGATCAACTGGTCCGCGCCGGCATCGGGCATGTGCGCCTCATTGATCGCGATCTGGTCGAGCTGACCAACCTTCAGCGGCAGGTGCTGTTCGATGAGCGGGATGTCGCAGAGGCGATGCCCAAGGCGATGGCGGCGGCGCGGCGGCTGCGCGCGGTCAACTCGCGGGTCGGGATCGATCCGGTCATCGCCGATGTGCATGGGGGGAACATCGACGAACTGCTCAAGGACGCCTTCAAGGCGGAATTGGTGCTCGACGGCACGGACAACGCCGAGACACGATACCTTCTCAACGACTGGGCCGTGAAAAACAATGTCCCCTGGGTCTATGGCGCGTGCGTGGGCACGGAGGGACGGGTGATGGAGATCCTCCCACACGCCGGGCCATGCCTGCGCTGTCTTTTCCCCGATCCGCCGGCCGCCGGGGAGCTGCCGACATGCGACACCGTCGGCGTGCTGGCGCAGGCGGCGGCGATCACCGCGTCCCTGCAAGTGGCGAAGGCGATGCGGATTTTGATCGACGGGGCCAAGCCGCCTGATGATGCCGCGCATGCCAGGACGGATGCCCCCCTGCATCAACTGATCTCCTTTGATGCCTGGAGCGGGCGCTTCCATGGGGTGGATGTATCGGAGGCCCGGCGCGCCGATTGCCCGGCGTGCGGGCGGGGCCATTTCGAGTTTCTTGATGAGCGGCGCGGCGATGAGGCGGTGAGCCTCTGCGGGCGAAACGCCGTGCAGATCCGCGGAAGAAAGATTGACGATCCGGGGATCGTCCGCGAGCGCCTGCGGAAGATCGGCGTCGTCGAACAAACGCCCTTCTTCATTCGCTGCCGGTTGAATCCATCGACCGAACCGGGCGAGGCGGGCGAGGCGGGCGGAGGGGACGCGGGAGGTGTTTGGCTGACGCTCTTTGGCGATGGCCGGGTGATCATCCAGGGTACCGCCGACCTCGGCCGCGCGCGTGCCCTGTATGCCCGCTACATCGGTTCATAATTAATCCCCCTCGCTCACCCGGACAGCCGCGCAGGGTCCGTGACACTTCCGGCGGCTTTTCTCCCTCCCGCGGTACGCCGGGGCAGGGACAATAGAACCGCCGATTCCGTCATGGACCCCAGCCGCACGCACGATCATTGCGCCGTTGACAGGGACTTGCGATGGTTCCTATGATCTGGCCGTGTCCCAATGGGACGACGGATCGCATAATCTGAAGGAGATGACATGGCCAGTGAGAACCTGAGTGAGTTTACCGACGCGAATTTCGAGCAGGAAGTGCTCAAAAGCGAGCTTCCCGTGCTCGTTGATTTCTGGGCCGAGTGGTGCATGCCCTGCCGGATGCTCGCCCCCACGATTGAAAAGGTCGCCAAGGATTACGCCGGCAAGGTGAAGGTCGGGAAAGTGGACACCGATGCCAACCGCGATATTTCGATCAAGTATGGGATCAGCGCGATTCCGACGGTGATCCTGTTCAAGAACGGCGAAATCGCCAAGAAGTTCGTCGGGCTTCGACAGGAAAAGGAGTTCAAGGAAGCGATCGACAAGGCCTGAGCGTTTGTCGAAATGATGTGATCAAGCACGAACGGCCGCGGGAGAGCATCTCCCGCGGCTTGCTTATTTGGCGCTTCCCCTACAATACATGTGATGGCCTTCCCCAAAATAGAACCGCCCCGCGCTCCTCAAACCCCCTGGGCCGCGCCCGGCGGCCGGGGCGGGACGCAGTGGCGCAAGGCGGAG
>CAYTAP010000003.1:13562-28361 GCA_964435775.1 uncultured Tepidisphaeraceae bacterium | reverse complement strand
GGATCTGACCGTGACGATTGCCGCTGATGTGACGCTGGGGGATGCGCAGAGACGATTGGCCGAGCATGACCAATGGCTGGCGATCGATGGTGGCGATGAGTGCCCGGTTGGCGCGCTCGTCGAGCGCAACTCCACCGGTCCGCTGCGGCTGGGTTATGGCGGATGGCGCGATGCGCTGCTCGGTTGCCAGTTCACCAACGGAAACGGCGATCTGATCACCGCCGGCGGGCGAACGATGAAAAACGTCGCGGGGTATGATCTGACCAAGTTCATGGTCGGCCAGCATGGCGTATTCGGTCGCGTAGTGACGGTCACCGCGCGGACCTACCGCCGCCCGATCGGATCGATCCTCGCCACATTCGCCGGCGATGCCGTGGATGAGCATGTCGCGCGACTGAACGCGCTGCTGACCAGCAACTGCCGCCCGCAATGGGCGCTCGTGAATGACGAAGCGTTGACCTGCGGCTTCCTGGGTGATGAGGCGACGCTGGCCTATGTCGAGGGCGGCCTCGAAACGCATCAGCCCTCAACGCGGCAACGAATGACGCTCGCTGAGGACACGCGCTATCGTGCCGATGCGCTGACGGCGGCGTGGGCGACGGATGCGTCGCGCATCCGTTGCCGCGTGGCGATTCCGCCGGCGCGGCTGGGGGAATTCATCGCGCAGGCCAAACCGGAGCAATGGGTCGCCGATCCGGCGTTCGGTATCGTCTGGACCCATGCCCCGGACCCGGCGACAGCCATCCGCAGCGCGGCGGCGGTGGTCGGCGGGACAGCCTTGCGATCGCGAGCCGATGGCGCGATCCTCGACCTGTCCACCCCGCCGGAATTGAAAGCGCTCTGGCAGAGACTCAAGCCGGCGTTCGATCCCGACGATACCTTGCGACCTTTGCCGATTGAACGCACATGACGACCAAACACCCATGACGACCAAACACCCATGACGCCCTCCAATACACATCCCGATTCCGTCGCCGCCTCCGCGCAGCCTTGCGCGGGCAAGCGACCGTTGACCGTCGCGAACGCGCAGGCCGGGTCGCGGATTCCCACGCCGGGCAACAAGCCGGCGCTGATTCTCGATCCCCGCACATATGACCGGGCGCTGGTCTGCGTTCACTGCGGCCTGTGCCTGCCGGCATGCCCCACCTATACGGAAACGGGACATGAGGCCGAATCGCCTCGCGGGCGGATTCAGCTCATGCGGCAGTTGGCCGAGGGAACGATCGAGCCGACGGCGTCGGTGCGAAGGCACCTGGACCTGTGCCTCGACTGTCGCGCCTGCGAAACGGCCTGCCCTAGCGGCGTCGTATATCATGAACTCATCGAGGAGACCCGTGCCCGGCTCCCGGCCGCCGAGGGGCACCGGGAGTCACTGGAAAGCCGGTTCATGCGCTGGATCTTCTTCCATATGTTCACTCATCCAACGCGGCTGAAGCTCGCGCTGCTGCCCGCGCGAGTGCTGCAAAAGACGGGGCTCTACCATCTCATGCGGCGGGCTGGCGTCATGAAACTCCTGCCCAAGTCACTGCGGCAGATGGAGCGGATGCTGCCGCCCGATGGTCCGCTCTGGCCGACGCGCCTGCCGGAAACCACCCGCGCCGGCGGAACCGATGCGATGATGGATGCGCTGCACAACCACGGGGCGCACCAGCAGGAACAACAAAAGCCGGTGGTCGGATTTTTCGGCGGATGCATCGGCAGCGCGATGTACGCGACGGTCAACCGCAAAGCGGTGGCGCTCCTGGCGGCCGGCGGGGCGGAAGTACTGGCGCCGGGGATGCAGGTCTGCTGCGGCGCGATCCACCATCACAACGGCGATCCGGCGCATGCCCAGACGCTCGCCCGGCGCAACATCGATGTCTTTTTGCCCAGGGACAAACCCGGCGTGGACATCATCGCCACCAACATCGCCGGCTGCGGCGCGATGCTGCGGGAATACGATCACCTCCTCCGCGATGATCCGCAATACGCCGAACGGGCCGTCGAGTTTTCCCGGCGCGTCCGCGACATCAGCGAGGCGCTGCTGGAAGTCGGACTGCCCGAACTGCCGTATGAAGTGAACGAGACGGTCACCTATCACGACGCCTGTCATCTGGCGCACGCGCAGCGGGTGACGGCCGAGCCGCGGCAATTGCTGGGAATGATTCGCGGATTGAAGCTGGTTCCGCTCCATGAAAGCGACATGTGCTGTGGGGCGGCCGGAACCTACAACCTGACCGAGCCGGAAATGGCCGGTCAACTGGGGGCGCGGAAGGTCGGACACATCGCCGACACCGGCGCGAAGATCTGCGCCACGGGCAACGTCGGGTGCGCGATGCAGATTCAGTCCGAGGCCGCCGCCGCGGGGCAAACCTTCACGGTGGCGCATCCGGTGGAGCTGCTGTATCGCGCCGCGTTCGGACCGGATGGCGAACAGTGACGAACGTCCATCAACGCGACAAGTTGCGGTTTCGCCCGCAATTCATGATCGTCGCCTGAACATTTTGAACCACGCCAAGCGGATTCAACCACGAAAACAAGGCGTTCCTTCCCAATTTCCATTGAGACCCATTCATTTTTTGCGGCGATGTCACCTCTCGCATGATGTTTGCTTGAATGGAACCATGCGTCGCACGCCCGGCGGTCGGGTGTTCGACGAGATGTGTTTAACCTTTCAAGGAGAACATCATGGCAGCCATCGTACATGCAAGGCACAGCGCCCAGGTGACAACGGCCAGCGGGCTGGACATCATCGCGGGCTTGTGGCTCATCGTCAGTCCCTTCTTTCTCGCGTACGGAAACCTTTCACGGGCGATGGCCAATGATGTCATCCTCGGGATCATCATCGGCATCCTCGCGCTCATCCGGTTCACGGGCGCGTTTCGCGAAGGATGGATCAGTTGGATCAACCTTCTCCTGGGGATCTGGGTGTTGATTTCGCCCTGGGCCCTTGCATACGCAAGCCACTCCGTGGCGATGCGCAACAACGTGATCCTCGGCATCATCGTGATCCTGCTGAGCGGCTGGAGCGCCCTGGCGACCGACACCGCCGATGCGATGGATATGGGCATGCCCAATGATCGCAACCTGGCGTAAGCGCATCCCCACCCTCCCCCGTTGTGCGCGACGGGGGAGGCGGCGCGGGCGTCCAGCCGTCAATAAAAGAGAATGGATTTCCGCGCGATGAGCCGGTACATACAAAGCCATGTGCTTGAGCAGTGCGACGCGGATGGCGTGCATCGTGGGCATCGTTGTCGTCGCGTGTTGCGCGGCACGAGCGTTTGGCCAGCACAACCCGACGACTCAACACGCCTCGAATAAACCCGACCGTTTGTCGGTGACGCCGATCAAGACACTGGTCATCGGCACAGTGCGGACGCCGCCTTTCGTCATCCTCAATGCCGATGGAACCTGGAGCGGCATCGATATTGACCTGGCGAACGCGGTATTCAATGAACTGGGGTATGCCTGTGACTTCCGCGAATCTTCTCTTGAAGGCGTGCTGACCGGCGTGGCCAATGGCACGTTTGACGCCGGCGTCGCCGCCTTGACGATTACGGCCGAGCGCGAGGGGACGCTCGACTTCACCCAACCCTACTTCGTCTCAGGCCTGGGCATCGCGGTGCCGACCCGCCACGATGAGGCCTGGCTCCCCATGATCCGAAGCTTTTTCAAGCTGGTGCCGCTCCGCGTGATTGCGGGACTCATCACTCTGCTGCTGGCAACCGGCTTCCTCGTGTGGCTTTTCGAGCGAAAGCGCAACCCCCGGCAGTTCGGGGGTCGGCCGACCACGGGAATCGGTTCGGCGTTCTGGTGGGCGGCGGTCACGATGACGGGAGTGGGCTACGGCGACAAAGTGCCTGTCAGTCTCGGCGGGCGAATCGTGGGCGTGGTCTGGATGTTCTGCGGCGTGGTGCTGATCTCGAGTTTCACGGCCACCATCGCTTCCTCCCTGACCGTCAACCAACTCCAGGGTCCGGTGCAAAACCCCGGCGACCTGAGCGGCGCCCGCGTGGGGGCGGTGGCTTATACGACCGGCGAGGAATACCTGGCGTCCCGCCACATCCGCTACACCTCATACAACAACAGCGAACAGGCGCTGCATGAATTGAGCGCGGGACATCTGGACGCGGTCATCTTCGATGCCCCCGTCCTCAAGTATGAAATCAGGCGGAAATATCAGGGGCGTCTGAGCGTCCTGCCGCAGACGTTTGACCGGCAATACTACGGCATTGCGCTTCGGCCGGGCAATCCCCTGCGAAAGCGGTTGGACCAGGCGATCCTCACGCACATCGAATCCCACACATGGCAAACGTCGGTGGCCAGGCAAATCGGACCATAGGTGGTTTCTCCGCGGAGCATGGTGGATTAACCGCGACGCGGGATTAGAATATCGCCCAATCACGCAATGCTCCGATCTCTCGCCTGGGCAAAAGGACCGACGTGGACTATCAAGTCGAACTGGACATCTACAACGGGCCACTTGATCTGCTGCTCTATCTGATCAAGCGGGATGAACTTGAGATCACGGACATCCCGATCGCGCGGATCACCGAATCTTATTTATCTCATGTGGCGATGCTGCGCGAATTGAAGGACAAGAGCGGTTTTGACATCAACCTGGCCGGGGATTTCCTGGTCATGGCGGCGACGCTGATGGAGATCAAATCGGCGATGCTGCTGCCCCGTCCGGTGCAGAGTGATGACGCCGGTGGCTCAACGACGGAGGAACTGGCCGACCCGCGCTATGAGCTGGTTCAAAAGCTGCTCGAATACAAGCGCTTCAAGGATTCGGCCAACCAGTTGGAATGGCGGCATCAGCAGCATGCCGAGCGTTTCGCGCGGTATCCGGCGCGACTTGAGGGGGAAGCGGACGAACCGCCGCCGGTCGATTTGGAGGAGGTGCAGGTCTGGGATCTGATGACCGCTTTCAGCCGCCTGATGAGCGAAGTCGGGACGCGCCGGCCGCGCTATCACGAGGTGATGTATGACGACACGCCGATCGATCTTCACGCGGCCGACATCGAGGATCGATTGAAACGCGAGCCCAAATTGTCGCTTCGCCAACTGGTCGTCGGGCGCAAGAGCAAGTCGGAAATGGTGGGCATTTTTCTGGCGCTGCTGGAACTGATCCGGGAAAAGAAAATCCTCGTCACACAGACTGAAACGCTGGGGGATGTCGAAATCATCGCGGCACCCGAGGAGCATCGTAAAACCTACGAGCATGCCTCGCTGGCGCTGTCCGACGTGGACAAACCGCCGCAGCCGACCAATGATCCCTTGCACTCACCGAACTCGGCTGACGAGGAAGAGACGGACTCTTCTTCGTAATTCCGCCGCATGCTTGCGTGGGTGCCCATCCATGCGAGGTCGCGATGAGTCAAACGATCCATGCCAAAAAACTGATTGAAGTGGTCCAAAGCCCCGAGCCGCACTGGGTGGGCGATGGGTTTCGCGTCCATTCGCTTTTTTCGATGCAGGAGTATGGGCAAAAGCTCAGTCCATTCCTGCTCCTCGACTACGCCGCCCCGGTGAAATATCCCCCCGCCGACAAGCCGCGCGGTGTGGACAGCCATCCGCACAAGGGGTTTGAGACCGTCACCATCGTCTATCAGGGGGCGCTGGAGCATCGCGATTCCACGGGCAACTATGGGAAGATCGGCCCGGGTGATGTGCAGTGGATGACGGCCGCCTCCGGCTTGCTCCATGAGGAAAAGCATGAGCGGGAATGGTCGAAGGCCGGCGGCATGATGGAAATGGTGCAGCTCTGGGTCAACCTGCCAGCGAAGGACAAGGCGGCGACGCCGGGCTATCAGACACTCCTCGCCAGAGATATCCGCACCGTGCAGTTGCCGGATGACGCCGGCACGCTTCGTGTGATCGCCGGATCATTTGACGGAACCAGGGGCGCCGCCAGGACATTCACGCCGCTTAACGTTTTTGATGTGCGGCTCAAAGGGGGACATGGCGCCAACTTCGATCTGCCCGAAGGACACAACGCGGCGGTGGTTGTGCTGGAAGGGAAGACGCGCTTCAATGATGAGCAGGATTGCGAGGCGGTGTCGGTGGCGATTTTTGATCCCGCGGGATCGACGATTCACATCGCGGCCAGGGGCGATGCCCGGTTGCTCCTGCTCAGCGGCCAGCCGATCAATGAACCGATCGCCGCTTATGGCCCGTTCGTGATGAACACAAAGGAGGAAATCGCGCAAGCCGTCGCGGATTTCCGGGCCGGAAAGATGGGACACCTGGATTGAAGGGATGGGGCTACCCCGTCACATCGAGCGGATCGCTTCCCACGCCAAGCTTCGCCCACATGCGCTGGATGAGGTCCTTGCGCTGTTGCTCCTGGCGACCGGATTGATCGTGCATCGCCTGTTGTTGCTGCTGCGATTGGGAATTGGTCCCCTGTCCTTTTGAATCGAAGTTCTGCGCCGGCTGCTGCTGCACCTGGAGCTTCTGAACGGCCATGCCCTGGGATTCGAGCATGTTGCGCAGCTCGTGAAGGCTGTGGCTGAGCAATTGCGTGGCCTGGTCGTTGGAGGTCTGGAAGGATGCGGTCATCAGCCCATCCTTGATGTTCACCGTAATTTGCATCACGCCCAGTTCGGGCGGGTTGAGCCGCAGTTGCATCGTGCCGCCGGTGGGCATGAGCCGCCCGGTGATGCCCTGCACGATGCTGGGGTGATTGGTGTCGGCGAAATGGACTTCAGGACGCGCTTGAGCAGTCGCTTGCTGCGCGGGTGTCGCCGCCAGCGCCGGCTTTGCCGCCTGCGGCCCGGCCAATAGTTCATGAGCGGTCGTTGGCGCAATGTCCGTCGCGGCGCTGTCGGAACCGGCCTTATGACCTTGCGATTGCGCGTTCCCATCGGCATCGGAACTGGCCTCCGAATCGGCAGACAGCAATTGCGAGGTCTGCTGCTGCGACGCCTGTGCGGCGTCCGCGGGAGATTGCCCTTTTGGCGTTTCGCCTGCCTGGGCCTTTGCCCCATCCGCCGGCGGCGCGCCGATGGCGTCGGCAGTACCGACGGTCGGCGTCGGTGCCGCCTTGCCAGCCTTCGTCTTCCCGGCGAGGCCCGCCGGAACGGCGATGCCGCCATTCGCTGACAACGCGGCTTGAGCATCGGTGGGCTGAGCCTGCGCCATCGCGGACGGGTCAGTTGGCGTAGTTGCACCGGCGGTATCTGGAACGACAGAAGTTGCGGGATTGCCCTGACCTGACGATGCGGTCGTCGCGGCTTGCGCCGCTGGCTGGATGGGCGCACTTTGAGGCGGCGTTGCAACCGGCTGCGGCAAGCCCGCCGCGGCGACGCCTTGGAGCGGCGTCTGCACGGTCACATCACCCGCCGCAACCTTGAAATCCTTGCCCGCATCCGTTTTGTCCGCTTCTGAGTCGGCGTGCGTTTCATCGGAAGCGGCGATATCCGCAGCGGCCGCCGGGTCGGAGTCCGCGGCATCATCAGTTGAAGCAATGTTGTCATCGACAGTGTCCGCCGACGGATTGGACGAATCCGATGCGCTGGTGGGCGCCCCACGTTTGTCCGGTTGCGCGCTCTTGGTCTTCTTCGCTTGATTCGATGCGTCGGCTTTTGATCTTTTTGATGCGTCGGCGTCGCCGGCGGGCTTATCCGGTGATCGTTCATCGGATGGCCGCGCATCCTTCTTATTTTGATTGACAGATTGAGCGGTTGAGTTCCCCGTGCGCTGACTCTGCTTCGCCAGCGCGGCCCCAAACGCGCCCGCGCGGGGGGATGACCCAGCGCCGCCGCCCAGCCGAGGAGACGCCGAGGATGCACCCCGTCCATTCAATAGTTCCTGAATGCGTACCGCCATTATGGTTCCTTATCGGACCATTCATGGCGGGGTCTGCAATGATGCGGATTGATCCTTCAAATTGACGCCTTGATTGGCCGCGCTGCCGGGCGGCGCAGGAGGAACCACAGGGGCACCCGGCGGCGTTGTTTGACGCATCCGTTCCATGATTTGTTCGGCGCGGGCGATTTCCTCGGGGGTTTTGAACTCCTTGAGAATCTTGGCCGCCGCGCGCGGTTCCATCGCCTGGAGGAAATTGACGACGGTGGGTTCATCCAGCCGCAGGAAGATTTCCTTGACCTGCTTGGCGGGCATCGCCTGGTAGCGCTCCAGCGCATCCTGGAATCCCTTGTCCGCGGCCAGGCGAGTCTCCTCCTTTTCACGCGCCGCCAATTTCTTCGTCTCCGCATCCAAAGCCACCCGATCCTTGGTGATCTGCCCCTTGGCAAGCTCCACCTGACGCTGCAGGTCATCCAGTTCACGTTGGCGGCGGTCGAGCAGCGCGGTTTGCGCGTCAAACGAACGCTGCAGGAACTCGGCCTGGTCGGTCACCGGCCTGCCGCTGTGCTGCGCGAGCAGGTCCTCCAATTTCGAAGTTGGACGGGTCGTTGCATCGCTCGACGGCTGGGTTGTCGCCTGATCGGCCGGAGCGGGCTTGGGAAACAGAATGTCCCTGATCGCCAGAACCTTCTCGTGATCCAGCTTCCCCTGCTCATACAACCACCCCACCGCGCCGGCGGCGGCGACGAAATGAATCGCCAGCAGCAAGACAATCAGGTTCCAGAGTTTTCGCATATCACGCCACCTGTTGATTCATCGGCATTCGACCGCGATTGGCGGTCGTACCTCGGCGATCCCCGCCTTCATCGCCCCGACCGGCCCAGCAGCATCGCCACTTCGTCCATCTCCGCCAGTTCCCGCCTCGATTCCTCCACCTTCCATCGCTCAAGCTGCTTTTCCCGCAGTTTCTCCATGACCTTGCGCTGTTTGGCGGCCTCGGCAAGTTGCTCACGCGACTCATTCATCTGACGTTGCAGCAGCGCCATCCGCTGCGCCAACTCCATCCCCTGCCGCTGCATGGCCACAAGGTAGCGGCGGTGCGCGGCAAGGAAGTTCATATCCAGCTTCCCAGTCAGGTGATTGGCCCGCAGGTCATCGGTGCTGGTTTGAACCGACCCGTTCAAGTCCCGCAGCGCCTGCTCAAGCAACGTCATCTGTCCTTGAAGCTCGGCCATTTCACGCTGCCGCTGCCGCTCGATCAGCTCCCGCTGACGCAACACGCCCTGCAACTTGAACACAAACCTCGCCACCGCGCACTCCTCACTGCCTTCTGCCTACTGCCTGCTTCCTCACTGCCCACTGCCCACTTCTCACCGCCCACCGCCTACTTCTTCTTCGCCGTCCTCAGCACCTTGTCCAACTGATCGATCCACGCCGCCAGGTCGATCACCTGCCGTTTGGACTCTTCCAACGTCACCTGAACCGACGCCTCCTGCCGCAGATACTGCACGATCCTTGGCCGGGCCTGCACGGCCAAATCAAACTCCGGATTGACGCCGGCGACATAGGCGCCGATGTTCACAAGGTCTTCAATATCCTGATACACCGCCCAGAGGCTCAGGATGCGCCGCGCGGCCTTCAAATGTTCCGGCTCGGTCACATCCCCGCGCACGCGGGAGATGCTCTGAAGCACGTCAATCGCAGGAAAATGGCCGCGATTGGCCAATGAACGACTCAGCCACAGATGCCCATCCGTGATCCCCTTGACCGCATCGGGGATCGGTTCGTTAAAGTCATCTCCTTCGACGAGAACCGTGTAAAAACCCGTGATCGAACCGACGGCGGTCTTGCCCGCGCGCTCAAGAATTTGCGGAAGAAGCGCAAAGACGCTCGGCGGATATCCCTTCGTCGCCGGCGGTTCCCTGGCGGCCAGTCCGATCTGCCTCTGGGCATGGCAAAGCCGTGTCAGCGAATCCATCATCAACATCACATCGCAACCCTGGTCGCGGAAATATTCCGAGATCGTGCAGGCGACCTTTGCGGCGCGGACGCGAAGCGACGGCGCTTCATCGCCCGTGCTGACGACGACCACGCAGCGCGCAAGACCCTCTTCTCCAAGGCTGTTTTCGAGAAACTCCTGCACTTCCCTTCCGCGCTCACCGATCAGCGCGACGACCGAAACATCGGCGCTCGTGTACCGGGCGATGGAGCTCATCAGCGTGCTTTTGCCGACGCCCGGACCGGAGAAAAGCCCCATCCGCTGGCCAAGTCCGCAGGTGTGGAGGCCGTCGATGCAACGGACGCTCGTGCCAATCGGCTGACGGATGTTGGTCCGATCCATGGGGGCGACGCTCAGGGCGTCGATCCGGCGCGATTCGCTCAGTCGCAGCGGCCCTTTGCCGTCGATGGGTTCACCCAAACCGTTGAGCACCCGCCCGAGCAATTCCTTCGAGCACCAGATGCGCGGCGCGGCCGACATGTTGCGAACCGGATCCCCACGATTGACGCCGGTGGTCGGCGTGAGCGGCATCAACAGCGTCCGATCGCTCTGGAACCCGATCACCTCCGCGATGGAATGCTTGCCGCCGAAACTCTCGATGCGGCACAGCGACCCAAGCGGCAACGCCAGATCGAACGCCTCAATCGTCATCCCGCTGATCGCCGCAACCTGCCCCCTCACGCCAAAGGGCATGGCGCTTTCCACGGTGTCAAGCTGTGCGCCCAGATAGGTCATGGAGTCTCTTTCCGCAACGCCACATCAGCGCACATCGGGCATCAATTCCGCCACAATGCGATCGAGTTGTCGATCAAGATCGGCATCCACTTCGCCGCGACAGGTCGTGATCCTGCATCCCCCCGCCGTCAGCGACTCATCCTCGTCCATCACCACATGCAGCAAGTTCGGCCATTTCATTTGCAGCTTCGGCAGCGTCGCCTCCAGGATCGCCCGCTGGCTTGGATGGACCACCAGATGCACATCCGAGGCATGCACCACAAGGCTCATTGCATCCGATAGATTGGCGATGAGCACCTCGGGATCAAGCTCCCCCTGCCGCTTGGTCACCCGCCGGGCGATCGCCACCGCCAGCGCGACGACCTCCGACAACGCCGCCGCCTCCATGTCCTGTCGTGCCGCATCAAGTTGCCCGACCATCGCCCCCAGCGTGTTCATCAATTCCGACAACCGCTCCCGCCCCTCATTGAGCGCCTGTTCGTGGCCACTCTTTTGTCCTTCCGCCAACCCCCGTGACAGCCCGTCGAGCCGCCCCTCGGCCAGCCCCTCGGCATGCGCGGCGCGCTTCAATTCCTCCGCCTCCCGCTGCGCCGCCTCCAGCAACTCCTCGGCCTGACGCCGCGCGCGGGCCAACATCTGACGAGCCCCCGCTTCGATGTCGCTCATCGAAAACGGCTTGAGTCGGGCGGGAGCTTGTTCGGATTTGATCAGGCCCATGTCTGAATAAGGATGAAGGATGAAGGATGAGGGATGAGTTGTAGGGTCTGTGGTACTCCGCGGACCACCCTCACGATTGGAGCAATGGTCCGCAGAGTACTACGGACCCTACAAAGACAAACGACGCGCCCTTCATCCTTCATCCTTCCTCCTTCATCCTTCATCCTTCACACCCCCCCCTACACCACCATTTCCTTTTCGCCGCCGCGGCCGGCGATGATGATTTCGCCGGCATCCTCCAGCCGTCGCACGACATCCACGATCTTCTGCTGCGCGGATTCCACATCGCTGACGCGCACCGGACCCATGTACTGCATGTCCTCCTGGATGAGCTGCGCGGCGCGCTCGGACATGTTCTTGAAAATCTTGTCCCGCAACTCCTGGCTGGCCGTCTTGAGCGCCAGCGACAGTTCCTCGTTGCCCACTTCCTTGAGAACCGACTGAATCCCCTTGTCGTTGACGAGCAGAATGTCCTCGAAGACGAACATGAGCCGGCGGATTTGTTCCACCAGGTCCGGATCCTCCGCCTCCAACCCCTCCATGATTCCCTTTTCCGTGCTTCGATCGGCGAGGTTTAGAATTTCCGCGACGGTATCGACGCCGCCCGCCTTCTCAAACGTCTGACTCACGATGTCGCTGAGGCGATGCTCGAGTCCGCGTTCCACTTCCTTGATGACTTCCGGGTTCGTCTGCTCCATGTTGGCGACGCGCTTGACGACCTCGATCTGCTTCTGGCTCGGCAACCCCACAAGGATTTCCGACGCCTTCTGGCTTGGCAGGTGCGCCAAAATCAGCGCGATCGTCTGCGGATGTTCATCCTGAATGAACGTCAGCAGGTTTTCCGATTCCGCCTTCTGCAAAAATGAAAACGGCGTCGTCTGAACCTGTTGCGTCACCTGCTTGATGATCCGCCCGGCATCCTCCTCGCTCAAACTTTTTTTCAAGAGCGATTTGGCGTATTCCAGCCCCCCTTCGCTCATGTAGGAATTCGCCAGCGCGAGATTGTAAAACTCCCCGAAAACATCCTTGCGCGTCGTCAGCGACACTTCGCCCAAGGACGCGATTTCCCGCGACACCTCCTCCACCGCCTCGGGGGGCAACCGCTTGAGAATGGCCGCCGCCTCATCCTGCTCCAGTGAGAGCAGGAGAATCGCCGACTTGCGCACGCCTGTCATGTCTCCAGCGGCCATGGTTCATCCTGTGTATGGTTCAGGGCATGCGAGGCAATTTTCGATTTTTGATTGTTGATTTTTGATTGAAAGAGAAGGCAAGGGCGAATCTCCCAATCGAAAATCGCAAATCAAAAATCGAAAATCCATTATCGATTCAACCACCGCTTCACCAAATTGGCCGCGGCGTCGGGGTTGTCCTTCACCATCGTTTCCACCTGGTTCAGCATCTGATGCGTCTTGACCGCATCCTCATCGAGCTCCATTCCATCCATCATCAGGTCCCCCGCGCCCACCTCGGCCGCCATTTCCGCCGCCGTGGGCTTCGGCGCCGGCTCACGCGGTTCCATCCGCGCCGCGATGACCGGCTGGGGCGTGCTCTTGCGGACCATCATCATGACCATGACGAGACTGAAGACCGCCAGCGCCAGCACGCCGATTTCCTTAACGTGCGAACCCAGCAGCATCGACACCGGCGCCGATGACGCCGTCGCGGCGCCGGTCGCCATCTCCGGCAGCGGCGCGGGATCGGGATAGGTGTCCACCTTGACGGCGTTCAGATCCGTCAAACCCGTGCAGGCCATCACATCGTCACGAATCTTGGGCAGTTCGGCGTCGATGATCGGCTTGAGCACCGCGTCGGTCGGCTCGGCCGAGCTGGCGGCGCCGGAGCGGGCTTTGAACAAATTGATGAAAAAGCTGCGCGGCACGCGCACCGTCGCGGCGACCACCGTCGCGGTGCCCGCCGGCATCTTCGACGTGATCACCTTGCGGCTCGTCTCAAGCTGATAGCGCGTCTCGGTCTTATCAACCGTGCTCGTGTTCCTATCCCCGCCGCCGGTGCCCTCCACCGTCACCTGCGTGTTGGCGCCCACGCCGACATCGCCGGTGTTCGGGCTTGAATTGCTCGTCTCCTCGCTGCTGCTCGTTTCCTCAATCGGCTTGTGAACAAACTTCAGCGGATCGACCTCCGTCGCCTGTTCCTGGCGGCTGACCGTGTTCAGATCCACCGTCACCGACACCAGCGCCCCCTTGATGAACGCAAGCTGCCCCTGAATCTTGGTCACATACCGCCGCTCATACATCTGCGTGAGCTGGATGAAGTCGTCATCCATTCCCCCAAACCCATCATCCCCCTTGCTCTTGACCGGATACGACACCCCATCCACGATCACCGCCACCCGATCCCGCGGCAGCCCCGCCTGCGCCCCGGCCACGACATCCGCCGCCGCGTACACCAGCTTCTTATCCGGTTTGACCCCATCCCTCATGCTCAGATAAACCGTCGCGGACGGTTGAATGCCGCCGCCGGCGCCGATGATCCTCTCCTCGGTCGGGTCGATCATGACCTGGGCGTTGGACACATTGGGAAACTTGCTGAGGAGCTGGCCGAGGGTCATCTCCTTGGCGCGATTGAACTTTTTATTTTCCAGCGTCGGCGATTCCCACAAACTCATCTGCTTGACCATCTCGTCAAAGCCGTTTTTCGTGTCGCGCGGGAGCATCTGCTGGTAGCCCAGGTCGGCCAGCACTTCCATCTTCCGATCCGCCGGGACCATGACGCGATCCCCCACCACCTTGTATTCGATCCCCTTGGCCGCGATGGAACTGGTCACGCGGGCGATGTCGTCGGCGGCAAACGGCTGATCGAGCAGCGGCTGCATCTCCGGCGTCCCGGCGTAACGCCCCCAATAGAGCAACGTCATCACCATGATCACAACCAGTGACCCGGTGAGCATTTTCTGACTGGCGTTGAGCCCTGATAACTGTTGCTGGATTCGATCCAACTGAGATTTGAGGAAATCCATAGCTTTAGCCTTCCGTGGCTTGAGCGAACCGTCGATCCCAAGGCGATCACCAGTCGCTCCCGACATGCCGGCCAAGGTTCCACCTCGGCCTCCAACGCCCGATGCGGCTCCGCCACACCGTCGATCTCCCCCCTATTTCGCCCCCGCCGACTCCCCCCCTCCCGCACTTATCGTCAATATGCCCACCTTTCCCATATTTCCAACCTTGGCATCTTAAAACCTGGCGGATGGATTGCAAGTGGAAATTGCGAAAAGTGGTGGGAAATCGATGGTGGGCAACTTAAGTAGGGGCGGCTTCAGCCGCCGTCTCGAAAAGATATCGGCGGCTGAAGCCGCCCCTACGGTAGAGAATTGAAATACCCTGACGGTCCAGGAAAGGGGACATCCAGAATATCCCGCCAGCGATACGCTGGGGCCGGCGCTTGCGAAAATGCAGCGGGTCGGCATACGAGCCGTCTGCAGGGATATTCTGGATGTCCCCTTTCCCGTCGGCTCGATACGCCGGGGCTTCTCTCCCTCCCTCGGTACGCCGGGGGAGGGTCGGGGAGGGGGCCGTTACTTGATGAACCCGAATGAACGC
>CAYTAP010000003.1:0-13552 GCA_964435775.1 uncultured Tepidisphaeraceae bacterium | reverse complement strand
ATCCGTGTTCATCTGTGGTTCCACCTTTCCGCAATTCGCTTTGCTTCAGGGAGAAATCAACCACGGATCAACGCTGATGAACCCGGATGGGAACGGCAAAGGCGCGTGGCCCCGACGTTCAACGAAAAAACGGCGCGAACCATGGGGGCTCGCGCCGCTTTTGATTTCTTCAACGGCCCACTCTCCGGCCGGACGACTTGGCGATTACGCCTGCCGTCGCCGACGAAGCATCGCCAGCCCGGCCAAGCCCATCAGGCCCAGCGATGCGGGCTCGGGGACGGACTGGCCGAAACGCAGGTTGCTCATGTAATAGTCCGTGCTGTGGTCGGTGGTGAGGTCAATGGCGAGTGTCAACACTTGACCTTCAACACCGCTCGCGCCAAACGACACGGTACTGGCTACCCCAGATTGAGCCGCCAAAGCAGATGAGTTCTGCGAGGAATTCGCAAGATATATGTCACTCGTACCGTCATTGATTGTAATCGAATCAGCCGTCCGATTACTTCCGTTTGCCGAAACGCTCATGTCATAGAGATGGACCTTATACCCAGCCGCCGCCGTGAATGTAATTCGGATGAAATTTTTATCCGGAAATGAAGTCGAGTTTTTCGCATACACCGCGGTAGTCAGTGCGCTTTGCGTATACTTGGCTGTGCTGCCGCCAAAGTCGAGCGTGACGTTTGGCGTCCAACCTTCGGTGCCTGCGGTAAACGTAAACCCACCAGATGTAGCCGTCGTAACATTGTCCCCGTAGTCGGCGACCGCATTCATGAAAGTGCCGTTGCTGATGGTTGTCGTGCCGCCCGAAAACGGCAGAATCGTCCCCCTCGCCGTTCCGACCGACATCATCGCCATTCCACCCACCAGCGCCGCACTCAAGATCAATTTGTTCTGCTTCTTCATACCAAGCCTCCAAAAGATTTGACCAACACATCGCTCTTACGCACGTTCACTATGACACGCCAATTCGATATTCGCCACAACGTTTTTGCGGGAAAACAGTCTGTATTCACGCCACTTTCGTAAGTGGCTTTTATTTGCCGTTTCCTCCTTCCCCGCCGGGCGGGGGCAAGGTTTGAACCACGTTGATCCAGCTCAGCATTCCGTAGTAATCGGTGTTGATTGTGATGGGCTGGCCGCCGACTTGCACCTCGAGCGTCACGCTCGGGTCGGCCTTGGTGATCGGGAGGGTTTTCGCGCCGCCGGCGATGCCGCCGATGGTGATGTTCTGCCCCGTCGGCTTGAAGGGAACCAAGCCGACCTTGAGCGTGTACCTGCCCGGCGGGATCATGAACTTGAAGCCGATTTCCTTGCTGATCTTGACGGCATGCTTGTTCTGGTCGTCGGAGCGATAGACCTTTCCATCCTCCAGCCCCGCCTCGGGGAAAAAGCCATAGCCCTTCGCGTTGTCGTACACCTCGTCGGCCGTGATGCCTGTCGCGGGTCGATACTTGCCGATCAGCGCGCCGCCGACTCCCTCTTTGGCGCCAAAGCCATAGAGGTAGGCCGTCTGGTTCATTTCCGCCTGATGCCGCGCGAGCTGCGTATCACGGCGCTTCTGCGCTTCCTGAACCATCGCCTTCACCGCCGCCTGATCGGTGCAATCGCTGAGGTAGACCGGGAAGGTCGTCAGCGTGAGCGAACCCGTATCGACATTCTTTTGCACATCGCCGAAGGCATCGGTCATCGTCGCCTGGCCGAGATTCAATTTGAGCGGCGCCGTGCCGTTGATCGCCCAGGCGCTGACCATCGTCTGCCCGCCGCGCTGCCAGGCGTAGATGCGGACGTTGTCGTCGCCATTGAAGACCTGCAAGCCGTAACCATCGACGCCATTGAGCTGGTGGATGAGCGTGGCGTAGGTGAAGAACGACGGCTTTTCGCTCAGGTCATCCCGCAACACCCCGGCCGACGCCCAGCGAGCCGGGCCCGATCCGATGTCGCGGAAGACCATCACCTTATCCACGCCGCGGGCGAGGATCAGCATCAGATCACGCGGCATCCATGCGGCCTGCGTGTGGTCATCCACGCCGTAGGTGCCATCCGTTTCATAACCGGTTTCAGTCATCCAGATCGGCTTGCTTGGCTCGAAATCATCCCGCCACTGACGGAGCAAATCCATGTTCTCCTCGAACGTGTGCGCATCCGTGGTGTTGAAGATGGCGGTGTTGGGGTTGAGACGCCCGAGTTCCGGCGGGGCTTGCGCCGTATAGAAATGGACGTTGAGCACATCGATGAAATCGAGCGGTGTTTTGCCGTCGGGGTACTTGTGATTGAGCATGTCGGCGAAGAGTTTCACGCCGATGCCGGAGAACCCGCCATGCGTGACCTTCGCGGTGGGGTCGGCCTTTTTGATCGCCTCGGCGCAGACGCGGAAGAAATCGTAGTACTTGGCCGCCCCGCCCCACTTGCCGAAGTTGCCGTGGTTCTGCTCATTCCAAACTTCCCAGTATTGGACATACCCCAGCCCGGACACCTTGTCGGCGGTCTCCAAATCGCCGGCCGGGTGCTTGGTCGCGCCATATCGGGCGACCGACTGATAACAAAAATCGGCGAAGGCTTTAATGTCGTCGGGGCTCAGGCGGTAGGTCTCCGCCTTTGTCCCCTTGGGATGATCGGCGTACGAAGGGAAGACCAGGAACGGCGGCAGGATGTTGATCCCGTGCTCGCGGTAGTTTTTGAAAATCGCATCGACGTTGACGCCGGAATTGATGCTGCCGTCAAAGGCATATTTTCCCGGCTCGGTCGTCACGAACGGGCCTTTGAGGTTTTCATATCGAACCCAGCCGATGCCCATGTACTCGAGCAAATCGGCCACCTTGTCCGTATCCGAATTGAAGCCGAAACGACTTTCGCCGATCTGCTTGAACGCCTCGGGCATGACGGCCAGATGCCGCCAAGTTATGTAGGTCTGATCCCCGGCCTTGGCTTTAAGGGAGACGAGATACGCGCCCGGCGTCAGCTTTTCCTTCGCGGTCATCGGCAGCGAAGCCTTTTCTCCCGGCGCGACATCGGCGCTCAGATGCCCCGAAGCGAACTCGCGCCCCACCTTGGGCAGGTCAAACGATTCGTCCGCCGTCCCGTCATAGACATGAATGGCGGTGGGCATCCGAAAGACATTGACCTTTTCGCCGTTCTTGTGATAGCGAAACTGAAGGAATCGCGCCTCCACCGGCTCGGCCAGTGGGAACACATTCAGCACATAAAACCTTTTGTACAGATCGACGTTTTGCAGAGACGGGATCGGCGTATACGTCTTCCCATCGGTCGATGCGCTGACATCGACCTTCCAAATCCAGTTGGCATCACCCGGCTCCCAGGTCATGTGATTGACCTTGATCGGCTTGCCCAGGTCGATGTACTGAAACGCTTCCGTCCAGTGCCCACCGGAGTATTCGGTCTCGGCGGCGGTCCACTTTTTGTTGTCCGTGATCGCGCCTTCGTCAATGGTCTTCCCATCCGCCACCGTCCAACTCTTTTTACCCAGCGCCTCATCGCTGCCGTACACCGGATCGGGCGGCTGAATGTTGTACCAGTTGGCGTCGTGCTGAATTGTGTAATCGACGGAGACCGAGACGGGCTTGTCGGTGTTGTTGGTGATCGCGGCGGTCGACGCGAGATCGGTATCCGGCTTGACGCTCGCCGCGCCGGAGACTTCAAGAGTGATCGGCGCTTCGGAGGCGGTCACGGCTTGTGTGTTCCAGCAAAGCAGGGCGGCGAACGCGACGGATGCGGCGGCGACGAGATAGCGCATGAAAATCATTCTCCAGATCGTGGAAATACTTTATGTTTAAGTCACTTCTACTTACTTGCGGCCGGGGCCGCGCCAGCCTGCTCAGTACTCCGACAAACCGTACACGCCGGATTGATAGGAATATTCATTGCCGTACTTATATGTGGAATAGGCGTGCGGAGTGTTGCCGCTGCCGTCGGTCCAGTTGGCCGAGTAGAGTGATTCGTTGGCCTCCTGATATACAAGCTTCTTCAGGACCGCTACATGCCCGTCGATGAAAACCGTCGGCCGGCCATCCGGATAATGCCAGCTTGCCTGGGCGGACATGCCACCATCCGATCCCGATGGGGTGTAGTAGCTCGCGCACCACTGAATGGGCACCTGCTGCTGCCAATGGGTGAAGAAGCTTGGACTCCATGAGGGAAGGTGGGGCAGGCCGTAGATCGGATTGCCCGACGAATCATACCCCGAGGCGCGAGGGTCGGCCTTCCAGTGATAGCGGAGTCCTCCGTAGGAATTATGATTGTAGATCGGATCATAGATGGTCGCCCATGTGCCAAAGCCATTGCCTCCCGGGCCCGTACCCGTCCCTTTGATGACATGCACGGGCGATCCCGGGCAGACCCAGATGTTTCCGCCAACATAGTAGTTGATGTAGTCGGCTCCGGGAGGTCCGGCCTTCACGCCAGTGTACGGCGCCAGCATCATCTCAAGACCGGGACCTGCAAAGGTCCATTGCCCGGCAGTCGAGCCTGGAAGATAAAGCATCGGCCAATTCCCCCGGTTGTACTGGGCATACTGCATGAACCCCATGCCGATTTGCCGAAGATTGCTCGAACAGACGACCATGTTCGCCGCCCGGCGGGCTTTGTTCAGCGCCGGGAGAAGGATCGAGATCAACAGCGCGATGATGCCGATGACGACCAGAAGCTCAACGAGCGTAAACGCGTGGGCACGCGCGAAGCGGGGCGTCTCGGGCGAGGTGATCTTGATTGATGTGCTCACCATACAAACTCCTTTTTTGCTCTGGAACGGATTCGTTCCGGTCGGCCGCTGATTGGAACCTGCGGCGAACGCCACGCGGCAGCCTTTCACACTTACATGACGCAACAGGTCAACAAAACTGTTACGTCAATACTATGCCATTCGTTCGGCTTGACGACAACGACGTTTATGCGTTTAATTGAGTCTGTATTTGCGACGTAGCACCGGTGATTTTTACCTTAGAACGTTTGTTTTTAAACTGACTGATGAGGCATTCATGTCGACCCCGCAAATCCTGCTGATGACCAGCCTGCAGACGCGCTTCAACCGCGGCATTTTCCATGGCATTGTGACGTACAAACAACAGCACACGAACTGGAAGCTGACACACTGGGCGCAGGAGTCGGCCAGGAATCAGGTGCGATTCCCTTTCGCCGGCGCGCTGGCGATTTCAATGGACCCGGCGATCCGACGAATGGCCCACCAGGCACATGTACCGCTCGTGCTGATGAGCAACGCCCTCAACGATCCCTTGGCATCGCATGTGTCGGTCAATGAGGAAGTTGTGGGAAAAATGGCGGCGGACTATCTGGCCGAGCTGGGGCTGAAACATTTCGCGTATGTGGGACATGGGGACTGGCCATTTGTACACGAGCGAGGCGCGGCGTTCGGGCGGGCGGTGGATGCGATGGGGATGGGACCGGCGACATCACTGATCGGGGCGCTCTTTGATCGTCGCCGCTCGGCGCGGTTTCACCGCGATCTCGATGCGATGCTGACAAAACTGCCTCGCCCGTGCGGATTGCTGACGGCGGATGACACACTGGGCGTGGTGGTGGTTGAACACTGCCGCGCCCTGGGACTGCGCGTGCCGGAGGACATCGCCATCCTGGGTGTGGATGATGACGAGATGGCGTGCGAGCTGAGCGAAGTTCCGTTGTCGAGCGTGTCGCTGCCGCTGTTCACCATCGGCTTTGAAGCGGCGCGCCTGCTGCATCAGCAGATCCTGCGCCCCGGGACGCCGCCCAGTCGCCTGCTCTTTCCGCCGCTCCGCGTGGTGCCCCGCGCATCAAGCGATCTCATCGCGCTTGAAGACGCTGACGTGGCAATGACCGTGCGCCTCATCCGCGACCATTACGCCGAACCGATCAATGTCAACTGGCTGGTGCAGCGCGTGCCCGTGGCGCGGCGCTCGCTCGAACGGCGATTCAAAAAACTGGTCGGACGAACGATGCTCCAGCAACTTCATCACCACCGCATGCGCCGAGCCAGGGAATTGCTCGGCGACTCCGTCCTCCCCATGAAGACCATCGCCCAGCGCAGCGGCTTCACCAATGCCCGCTGGATGGCCGACAGCTTCCAGAGGGAGATTCAAATGACGCCCCAGGAATATCGACGACAGTTTCATGCAGGCGGCTAGCGTCGTTACATCGCCCCCGTCGGCGCGGCGTTGTTGATCGATCCCAGGGCACATTTTACGATTGGTCACTCGCGGGAGGTTGAGTCATGCCGGTATTTCAAAGCGATACGAAAGGGCGTCCGCATTGGTGCGCTCTTGAGGGGTTTCAGATCGTGACGATGAAGGGGAACAGCCGCCTGGCGCTTGAGGCGCGGGGGGCGAGGCGGCGGCTGGTCGTGACGGGCGGGGAAGGATGGGTGGTGCGACGGGACACGCGCACTCCCGTCAAGGCTGGTGCGGTGGTTGAAACCGACGGGGATGTGGAGGTTGATACGACCGAAGGCAACCCGCTGGAAGCGGTCTGGCTGTGGGGTGACTGGCGGGACCCGACCGGCGGGTGCGGCATTTTCACCAGTCAGGAAGTCGCCGAACCGATCAACCACGGCGATCCCGTGGCGTATGAGCATCGCACCTCGTTCGACTCGCATTACCATGACTGCGACGAGTATTGGATCATCGTGGCCGGGCGGGGCGTGGCTGTCAGTGAAGGGCGGCATTACGAGGTGAAGCCGGGCGATTGTGTGGCGACGGGGATGGGGTACCATCACGACATTCCGCGTGTGAGCGAGCCGATTCGAGCGGTGTACTTTGAGACAACATTGGAAGGGCGGCAGCGACGCGGGCACTTGTGGAATCACACGCACGGACCGGCCGAGCCCAAAGCGGAGCGGGTGTGACAACATGATCATCGGGTCTGGGAATCCAACAGGAGCATCATGGCATTGCGATTCATTCATGTGGGATGTGGAGGCTGGGGCGGGGCCTGGTGCCGCCATTTTTTGCCGCCGAATATCGCCGATGGCTTGATCGAGCCTGTCGCGGCGGTGGATCTGAATCCGGAGGCATTGGTCAACGCGCGGGAAGGGCTTGGCCTGCCCGAGGCTCGCTGCTACAGCGATGTCCAGCGGGCGCTGGATGAACAAAAACCGGATTTCGTCAGCATTGTCGTGCCGCCGGCGTTCCATGAGGGGGTGGTGAATGCGGCGGTGGCGCGCGGGGTGCATATCCTGAGTGAAAAGCCGATCGCCGACACCCTTGTCGCCTCCTGTCGCATCGCAAAGAAGGTGAAGGCGGCGAAGCTCAAGATGGGCGTGACGATGAGCCATCGCTTCCGCCGCGACATCACCAACCTGCGGGAACAGGTCTGGTCCGGCGCCTTCGGGGAGTTGGACTACCTCGTCAGCCGCTTCACGTGCGACAATCGCCGGCGCGACAGTTGGGGCAAGTTCCGCCATGAGATGATCGACCCGCTGATGGTCGAAGGGTCGGTCCATCACCTCGATCTGCTGGCGGACATGGCCTCACTGGGACGCGGCGGCGTGTGCCGGAAGATATACGCCACGACGTGGAATGCGCCGTGGGGCGAGTTCGCCGGGGACAGCAACGGGCTGGTCGTCATGCACATGGAGGATGGCCGACGGATCACCTACGAAGGCGCCAAGACCAACGCCGCGGGACTCAATTGCTGGGGAAATGAGTACATCCGCGCCGAGTGCAAGGGCGCGACGTTGATCCTTGACCGCCAGGCGATCGAATGCCGCGCGTACCAGGGCGAGACAAAAGTCATCGAGCAGCGGGACCAAGCCAAGTGGTCCAACGCCTGGCTCGTCGAGCAATTCGTAAGCTGGATGAATGGCGGCAAACCGATGGCGACGCATATCGATGCCAACCTCCAGAGCGTCGCGTTGATCTTCGCTGCCATCGAAAGCAGCCATCGGGGCGAACCGGTGGATGTGCAGGATTTCCTCAAGAAAGCGATGGATGAGGCGGGATGAGCGTGAAAGCCTGGTGATTCGCGCGTGCCACAGGCAGGGTAAACGCGGTTGCGGCTTTTCTCCCTCCCCCGCGTACCCGCGGGGGAGGGTGGGGGGTCCCCGCTCGTGTACCGTGAAAAACCCCCTCCCTGCCCTCCCCCGGCGTACCGGGGGAGGGAATCCAAGGCAACGTCATTGCAAAAGCGCTCGTCCTGGCGATATGGCATGAATATGTCTACCGCGCGCCGCGCACGACGCGGTGATACACCTCCACCCAGTTGGCGGCCGCATCTCTCCAGAGATATCCCTCGCGCGTGGCCCGCTCGCGCCCCGCGATGCTCATCCGCTCGGCGAGTTCCCCATCCTCGGCGAGCTTGTCCATCGCCCTGGCCAATTCCTCAACAACGTAGGACTCACTTCGTGGTTCGATGGCGATGCCGCATTCGGGCGTGATGAGCAGCGACGGGCCGCCCCAGTCGAGACAGATCGTAGGCAAGCCCTGGTACATCGCCTCCTGGACCACAATGCCGTTGGCCTCGGCGAGGCTGGGAAAGACAAAGCCGCGATATTTCCGCAACGTTTCGGCCACCTGGGTGTGATCGGCGATCCAGTCGAGGAAATGGACGCGGCTTGCCAATCCCAGCCGCTTCGTGAGCGCGATGAACTCCTCCCGCGCCGGTCCGCGGCCTATGAGGTCAAGCTCGATCGGATTGCGCGTCTTCGCGAGCGCGCGGATGACCAGCCCCGCGCCCTTGTGCAGAACCATCCGCCCGTTTTGCACGAAGCGAAGGTTGCGTCCTTGATGTTCGATGCGGGGGATGTCCTTGAGACGATTGGGGATGCCGCAGTCGATGGAGGCGACGAACTGCTCCTCGCGGCATCCGGCCATGCGGAGCGATTCGTAGGTTCGCTCCCCGCCCGCGACAAGCAGCGCCTGTGCTTTGCGTTTTCCGGAAAACAATGGGCCGAGGATGCGCTGCGCGATCGGCAGCGCCACGCGGCGGACCTTGTCGCTCATCGGCTCCATCTCACGAAACGCGGGGGGATAGTGAATGTTGCCGTTGAGCGGTCCGATGACCAGCGGCACGCCCGGTGTGGGAAAATAAGGGCGCACCGGCGACACCGGGGTGTTGAAATGGATCACCGCATTGGGCCTCCCCTCGGCCAACTGGCTTGCAAGTTTGGCGGCGCGATGATGAAAAATGACCGCGACGAGCGGACGAAACACCCGGCTGCGCCACGCCCACTTCTGCAGCCAGTCATCCTGGATGTAACTGACGCGCATTTTGGGAAACTGGGCGCTCAGTTCCGGCTTCACCCGCGAATGAGCGATCTGGTGAAGCTCGATGCCACGACGATCCAGTTCCTCGTACAAATGCAGCGCCTTCATCGCTTCGCCGCCCATTTGCTGGGAAACGTTGGGGGCGATGAGAATGACGAACAGATCATTCGGGGATGCTGTGACCTGGGCGGATGCGGCATGGGCCGTCTCCGATGGATGGCTTTCGACAGTCGTCTGGTCGGCTGTGGTGGAAGTCATGGTCTTCTCATCGGTTCAAATGCGGCCATTCATACAAATGCGATGTCGGCGACGCGATGCCCGGCGAGGCGCGCGATCTGCAGCTCCGTCAGTGGCGCCTGCGGGGAGGCGGCGCCCCAGAGCACCACACGCTGGCGGTCGGCGGAAATCGCCGCAATCAGCCCGGACGACGCGATCACCCGTCGAAAACCGCGATGGGGGCTTTGATACTGAGTCACCACGGAATCCTCCAAGCCGATGCACAGGATCGGGCCATCCGCCGTCGCCAGCAGCAGCCGGGAGACGCCCAACCAGGGCAACACCCCACCGGCCGAAAGCCGTCCGGCGCGCGGCTCGGCGGAAATGGGCTTGAGGCTTTCAATCCCCATCCGCTGGATCATCCCATCGGAATGCACAATTGCCACATCATCCGTTGAATGACCGTCGCCGTCGTCCGATGGCAACGCGAGGGCAATGATCGGATGACTTGATGCCTGAGGCGATAGGGCGCTGATTTGTCCGGCTTCAAGGACATAGGCGCACGGACCGATGCTGAACAGCGCCCGGGCATCATCCAATTTCGTCAACAGTCGTGGGCCGGGCATCATCGGCCCGCCACGCGCGGCCGAACCAGCCGTCATCACCAAGCCACCGGTCGTCTCGTAACTCACCCGCTGCGCCCCACCTTCAACAATCGCATCCCCCGGCACCGTCATCACTTCAGCGGGAATCGCCGGATCATTGACCAGCCACCGCACCAGTCCCGCCGTTGAATGGGTGGCGTAAAGCCACCGGCCGAGGATCAACGCGCTGTTGAATCCCAGCATGGAATCGGCGGTGTCATGGTGATAGGGGATGGCGTCACCCGGCCTGTCAGGATCGGCCAGCAATACACCGTGCTGGGCCCCGATGAGCAACCGCGGCCGACCCTCATACTTCACCGCGCGCAACGACCTCGGCAAGCCGCAGGTGGAGGGGAGGGGGAACGGTTGCACTTGCGGTGATTGTGCATCACGAGACAACAATTGCGCGCCCGCCAGCATGTAAAGCGTGCGAACCGATTGCGCATCGGCCGACGCCAGCAGGGAGCTTTGAAGCACGTCCGCGCGATCCGCGAGAGCGATGCGCTCGAGCAGTTGCCCAGCCGACAGATCAGGGGCCGTCTGTCGCAGGCGGTTGAACTGCTCCATCAATGCGATGGACCGCTCCAGGTGCGCCACGCGTTCGGCGTTTGCCCGCTCGGCGACCAGTCGCCCCGACGCGGCCGCCCGCTCGCCGCGAATGGCTCGACTTGACAGATCAATTTGAAATGGCGCCAACCATTCCAACCCGCAGGTGAACGCCGCCGCCTCGCCGGCTTTGCGCATCGCTTCAAGCAGATCGGATTGATCCGCGCGCGGCGCGATCCAGTCGGCGGCCGGGCGCGACGCAAGGATGTTCCGCGCCGCCGCTTCCAGCGCCGGCGCGAAATAAGCCATGACTTCGCTACTGGTCAGTGATGAGTTACCGGTGAGAAACGCCTCGGTGAGCATCTGCCGCTCGGCCGGTTCATCCAAGGCCCGCACCCGCGCCCCATACCGCGCCTCAAGCGCAATTCCATCAGACGCCAGCAGCCCGACAAATGCCCACGTCAACGGCATCGCCTCTTGGCGCGTGAGAAGCCGGCCGGCCTCTCGCCGCGCCAACTCCCCCTCGAGCAAGGTGAAACCTTCGGGCATCTGGTTGATGTTAGGCCTGCTGCTCATCACATGAGAACTTCCAGGGCGGCGATCACCTGCCGCGGCTGCACATCCGCGCGGATCACCGCATGTCCGATTCGATCGAGCACAATGAAACGCAGGCGCCCGCCGGATGCTTTCTTGTCCGAGCGCATCGCGTCAACCAGCGCATCGGCCGGCAGGGTCAACCCCTTCGTGGGCAAACCCGCCTGGGCGATCGTGCGGACGATCCGCTCCACCTCGTTGGAATCAAACAATCCAAGCTGCCGCGACAACTCCGCCGCCGCCACCATCCCCAGCGCCACGGATTCGCCGTGGGAATATTCATAGCGCGACACCGCCTCAATGGCGTGCCCGAAAGTGTGCCCAAAGTTGAGATGAGCGCGCTCTCCATGTTCAAACGGATCGTCCGCAACGACCTGCGCCTTGATCCGGACGTTGTGCGCCACGAGTTCCGTCAGCGCCGTTTCATCCCATGCGGAAGCGTCGCCGCTGATTTTTTCTTCCAGTTGCGCGAATCCTTCGGCATCGCGGATCAGGTCATGCTTGATGCACTCGGCCAAGCCCCCGCGAAACTCGCGCTGAGGCAATGTCCGCAGCGTTTGTGGGTCACACCAGACGGCAATGGGTTGATGAAACGCGCCGATCAGGTTTTTGCCGGCCGGATGATCGACCCCGGTCTTGCCGCCCACCGACGCATCGACCATCGCGAGCAGCGTCGTGGGAATCTGAATAAACGGCACGCCACGAAGGAGCGTTGCGGCGATGAAACCGCCCATATCGCCAACCACTCCGCCACCGAGTGTGAGAACCGGGGTGGATCGATCAAAATGTGCCCCTAAAAAGCGGTCGTAAACAGGCAAAAGGTCCAATAGCGTTTTATGACTTTCCCCGGCCGGGATCACCGCCTCGACAACCTCAATGCCTGCCGCCATAAGAGGTTGCGCCAACGACGACAAGTGGAGCGGCGCGACATTGGAGTCGGTCACAATCCCCACGCGCCTCGGTTGCGTCAATTGGACCAACTGATCCACAACCCGCTCGAACAAGCCCGCCCGAATCGTCACATCATACGACGCCCCTGGCACTGCAACTGGAATAATTATCTCCGATACCGCCATGGCGGGTATTGTAACGACCGTCACGCGATTACGGCAGTGATGCAACGAGGTGAAACGAACGCACGGGGGAACGATCGACGCGACGAAGGCCAAGAAACCCTTTCACAAGGAGAATGCCATGCCGCCACTTCTCAACATTGCGATCATTTTTTTCGTCATCGCGCTGATCGCCTACCTGCTGGGCGCTCGCGGCGTGGCCGGGATGACCGCGGGTATCGGGCGCACCCTGCTCCTGGTCTTTGTGGTCCTGGCGATCATTTTCGCCATCATCGGATTCCTGCGATGATGCGGGCGCCCCAACCCCGCTCGCCCAACGCCAGCGCGCCTTGGTGCATCCCTTGCAGGCGGGTTGAATTGATGGTCTCCCATAGATAATCTGCCCGGAACGCGATATGAATCGCGCGAGCGGCCTGGGGTGGAATGCATGGAGAACATCGACAATGACGCCAAGTGTGGTGATCGCCCGGCGGGAACTGGCCAGCTATTTTTATTCTCCGATGGCATATGTGGCGATGGCGCTGTTCCTGCTCGCGTGCGGGTTTCTTTTTGCAAGCGATTTCGTGCCCGGCGAACCCGCGGGCATGCGCACCCTGTTTGATTGGATGGTCTGGCTGCTCGTGTTCATCATCCCGGTGCTCAGCATGGGATTGCTCGCGCAGGAATGGGCGACGGGGACGATTGAAACGATGATGACCGCGCCGGTGCGCGATGTGGACCTGGTGCTCGGGAAGTTTCTGGGGTCGTTTGGATTTTTCGTCATCCTTCTGCTGCCGACCTTGATCGACGTCGCGCTTCTGCGCGTCAAGAGCACGAACGGACTGGATTACGGACCGATTTTCAGCGGATATGTGGGAATTTTACTTGTAGGGGCGCTGTTCATTTCCGTCGGACTGTTCTGCTCATCCCTGACGCGGAGCCAGGTGATCGCGGCGGTGACGGCGGTGGCGATTTTGTTCCTCATCACGATCGCGCCCTGGTGGGCGGGGGGAAAGGCGACGCTGCCCGCGTTCTGGCGGACGGTCGTCGACCAAAGCGTCTTTCGTCGCTACACCGATTTCAGCAAGGGGCTTTTGGACCTTGGAAACCTCGTGTTTTTCGTGCTGCTGACGATCGTCTTTCTATTTTTGACGACGAAAGTGGTCGAATCACGGCGATGGAAGTGAGGAGGATTCAACGCGGAGACGCGGAGAGCGCGGAGAAAGAGGGAGAATAGGAACCACAAAGCGGCTGTGTTTCCTGTCAAGTGTTTTTGACGAGGTTTAGTTCG
>CAYTAP010000002.1:12906-64002 GCA_964435775.1 uncultured Tepidisphaeraceae bacterium | reverse complement strand
CATCTTCGGGCCGCAGACGCCGAAGAATTCAGCGCCCGGCGAACGCTCGCGCAGGGCGGCGACGAGCGCGGCACCGAGCTGATCGCCGGATGCCTCACCGGCCACCAGCCCCACTCGCAGCGGCCGGGCGGAGGTGATGGAGCCCGACCGAGACCTCGGGGCGGCGTGGCACTAGGAGGAAACCGCTGCAGGCGCCGGCGAGTTGCTCAGGATCAGCGCCGCCAGCGTCGCCAGCCCCAGGAGGAGCCCCGACGCCGGCCCCCAGTGGACGAAATCGAACGCCGCGGATTGCAGGCGGTGGCTGAGCGACCCGAGCATCGCGTCGGCCAGCGAGCTTTCATCCCAGGTGCCGGTGTAGCGTTTGCCGTTGATGAAGAAGGTGGGCGTTGCCCGCGCCCCGCTTCGCTTGGCGCTGTCGATGTCGCTTTGGACATGGGCCTGGGCGGCCTCGAAGGCCGGTTCGTGCGCCGCGTCGCCGGGGGGCAGATAAAACTCCCGCGCAATCCGCCCGAAATCGCCCGGCGCGAAGACGGGCCCGCGCTGCATCAGCGCTTCATGGACCTGCCAGAACTGCGCGGTCGTCTGGGAGGCGTACTCGGCGAGCTGGGCGGCGGAGAGGGCCTCCTCGCTGCCGGTGACCGGCAGGTGGCGAAACACGTAGCGCATGCGGTCGCCGAAGCGGGCGCGGAGTTCCTGGATGACCTCATGGACCGCGTGGCACTGGCGGCAGGCATAGCTGCCGTATTCGACCAGCGTCATTTCCGCATCGGGCGGACCGAGAACGTGGTCGCGGGCCGGATCAACCGGCTGGTCCAGGATGGTGGGCGTCGTGTGGGTCATGGGTCATGGCTCTTGCTGGAGTCACGGCGAAACCGGACGGCTGGCGGGCGATGGGGAATGGTTCGCCCCGGCGGGCGTGAGGATCGTGCGGTCGAAGAAGCGCCCGCCGCCGGAGCGCTCGAAGATGGCGGTCAGGACATAGGTCTTGGTCGGATGGATGGCGGGGAACGCCAGTTGAAAGCTGTAGGTCCGGCTCGTGCGGTTCCAGTGTTCGCGCTGCTGATCAACGGTGTTGATCGACGCGACCCACGGGTTGGCGACGCGGTTTCCGCGCGGGTCGGGGTTGTCCCGGCGGTATTCAAAGAGCTCGAAGACGACCGACCCCATCGCCTTGACCGGATCGGAAAACCGGTCCTGAAACTCGAGCAGCGCCTCGACGCCATCGGGCTTCCCGTCGCCGGTCCAGTCCTTGATGTCGGTGAAGATCGGATGAATCCGCATCGATGTCGCGGCGAACATCGCGCAGGCCCGCTCATCGCGCGCCGGCGGCGCAGCGCTCTGGCAGGCGCTGAGAAGCACAAGCGGCAACAAAGCGAGCGGGATCAGGCGCATCGCCGGATTTTGCGGTGGCGCGGCGGCGATGTCAAAACCGCGCCGGGCCAGGAATGCAGGATGACGGATGAGAAGAGGCTCACGCCAAGCCGCGAAGGCGCGAAGGGAAGACGGGGAAAAAAATGGGGCGCCAAGGCGCGCAGGCGCGAAGGGATTGACCGCGCCTCATCCATCCTTCGCGCGGCGTCCTTCATCCTTCATCCTTCGTTTCGGCCCGTCGCCGGCGCTTGCGGCCCGTTGCCCCCTACTCAAACTCGAAGGCGTTGCGGGCGATGACGAGGGGGCGGTTCTGGCCGACGTTGAGCAGGAGGCCGGCGGCCATGAAGCTGGCGATCAGGGAGCTGCCACCGTAGCTGACGAACGGGAGCGTCACGCCGGTGACGGGCATGAGCTTCAAGACGACCATCAGGTTGAGGAAAGCCTGCGACGCGAGCAGCGCGATGATCCCGACGGCGATCAGTTTGCCGAAGGGTTCGCGGGTGGCGGCGGCGATCTCGACGCCGGCGGCGAAGAGGACGAGATAGGCGGCGAGGACGACGGCGGAGCCGAAGAAGCCGAACTGTTCGCCGATGATCGAGAAGACCATGTCGTTGTGGGCCTCGGGGACATGCCGGCCGACGGGGATGTTGCCGAACCCCTTGCCGGTCGCGCCGCCGGAGCCGAAGGCGGTCAGGGCCTTGTCGAGCTGGAAGCCGGTGCTCTTGAGCAAGGCGGGGTCATTGGAGAAGAGCGCGTTGACCCGGGCGCGTTGATACGACTTGACGAGCGTGGGGAAATGCTTGAGGACGGGGACGTTGGCCTCCGGGCCGCTGAGCCAGGCGACCGGGGCGAGGATCAGGCCGATGAGGATGATGATGGCGAGGTGGCGGATTTTGGCCCCGGCGACGAAGAGCATGGCGAAGAGCGTGGGAATGAAGATGAGCGAGGTGCCCAGGTCCGGCTGTTTGAGAATGAGGACCAGGGGCACGAGCGCCAGGGCGAAGGGGGCGAGCAGGCCGGTGAATGAGCGGTAGTTGGAGCGGAAGCGGAGATAACGGGCCAGGACGAGGACGAAGGCGATCTTCATGAGCTCGGCCGGTTGGAGTTTGACGGGGCCGAAGTTGATCCAGTTGAACGCGCCGCCGGTGTAGGGGACGCGGAAGAGGCGGTTGTCGCCGGCCGCGCCGTGGGTGAGGGGGATGACGGTGTAAAAAATGAGGAACAGGCTGAGGGCGTAGAAGGCCCAGGCGATTCGGCCGATCGTCTGGTAGTTGATCGCCTGGAAGACGGCCATGCAGGCGAAGGCGATGAAGAGGAAGATGAGCTGCTTGTGGCCGTCGGCGGGCGAATCGGCCCAGATGCTGATGACGCCGACGCTCGAGAGGACGGCGACGGCGACGAGGACCGGCCAGTTGGTCGCGATGGCGAGTTGTTGCCAGAGTCGGTTCATGGGGGGAGGAATAGTGGGCAGTCGGCAGTGGGCGGTGGGCAGTGAAGGCAAAAGACATTAGTCGTGATAGAGCATGGCGGGGATGGCGCGCTCGGGGTGACCCTTGGGGGCGATGAGTTGAAGCTGGTCGCCGGGGGCGAGCTTCGCGGCGGAATGGGGGATGAAGACGGTGAAGAGGCGCTTGTCGGGGTGATCGCGCAACGCGCAGCGGATCGCCGCCGAGCGCGGTGCCATGGCCGAGTGGCCGCGTTGAACGACCACGGCCGGCAGAACCTCCCCCTCGCGCCAGATCCGGAGCACGCGGCCACGCATCCACATGGCGACGAGCAGCGTCAACAGGACGACGACCAGGACGAGCCCCGCGCCCAGGAGCTCGCGGAAGACGCTCGAGAGGTGATCCCGCGCGGTCCAGTCCTCGGGATGATCGGGATCGACGCGGATCGGGAGGTTGGTCCGGGGGGAGACGTAGCGCGGGCCTTCACCGGCCTGGATGATCCCGGTGACGGTATGGCTCTGGCCACCGAGATCGTACTTGAGCTTGACGGAGACGGGGGGTGTGAACTCCGGCCCGGCGTGGGCCTTGCCGTCGGCCTCGACGACATACGCGCTGAGGACCGTGCCCGAGCGCACGAGGCGCATGTCGTGCCGCCACTGGATCGTTTGCAGCAGCGCGATGTAGCAGGCGGCGCCGAACAGGACGATCGCGGCGATCCAGAGAAAGCGGACGCGCGGCTCGTTCCAGGCGCGGCGGCGGGCCCGCGCGGTGTATGGGCGTGGAACGGACGGGAGCTCTGGAATCACTCGCTGCGGCGGGTGGGGAGCGGCGACCGCGCCGGCTTCGCTCGCGTCATTCGACACAGAAGGCTCGTGTGGGGGATTTGACATGGGTTCCATACTCGATTCTTGGCGGGGGTGGGTCAACAGGGACAACGAAGAGATAGAACTGATTCCTGAGTACAGGAACACGGGCGGGACGCCCGTGCCACGTCCACGAAATCACGGGCAAGATGCCCGTGCTACGTTAAATGCGTTGCGCCGGAACGCCAAAGCATCATGGGCGATCCACCGGAAGCTGCACATCATCGGGGTGGCGGGCGGCGGCTTTGGCCAGGGCGGCGGCGCGGATTTCGGGGGGATTGGGCTTGAGATAGCCCTGCTGGATGCAGGCGTCGAGGGCATCGTTGGCGACATCCGCCGCCGTCAACCCGCCGCTCAGGCCGTATTCGACCATCGCGCAGAAGGCGATCTGCGGATTGTCCGCCGGGGCGTAGCCGATGACCCAGCCGTGGGCGAGGATGTCCTTTTTCGGTCCCCCGCCGACGTACCAGGATTCGGTGCCGGGTGTGCCGACGTCGAGGTATTTGTACTGGGTGCGGCCGTTGATCTTGATGATCTTCCCCTCGGCATCCCGCTGGGGGACGGCGAGCTTGCCGGTTTGTGCCGAGCCGGTTTTGCCGGCGACGATCATGTCCTTTCGGTGCAGGCGCGATCCGGTCCCGCCGCGGGTATTGACGACCCGGCGCATCCCATCATGCACGGCGTCGACGGCGGCGGGAGACAAACGCAGATCGACGCGATCGGGAAGTGTCTCTCGCGGGCGGGTCGTGGCCTCGGCGACATCACGGTCGGCGACGAGATGCGGGCGCATCCAGACGCCGCCGCGGGCGATGGTGGCGACGGCGTTGGCCATTTGCAGGGGAGTGGCGGCGACATCACCCTGGCCGATGCCGCTGAACCAGGTGGCGGCCGGCGGGCCGGGGTGCGCGGGGTCGGGGATTCGACCGGATGATTCGCCGATGCCGATGCCCGTGGGCCTCCCCAGTCCGAAGGCGGAAAACCACTTGTTCAATTCGACGATGCCCATCCGATGGGCGAGGGTTTCGAAGAAGACATTGCAACTGCGTTGAATGGCGTCGGAAGCGACGAGGAAACCGGTGGGATGCGGATCGGCGCTGGGAATCTGGTGATGGGCGACGTTGATCCCCATGCCGCCAAACTCGCGGGCGGTCCAGCATTTTCCGAAAGAGTGGTAGGTGTGCCCGTTGATGACGAGGAATCCCGTGCATTCGATGGTGTCGGCGGCGGAGATCACGCCATCGGTGATGCCTCCGGACGCGACCAGTGTTTTGGCGGTGGAGCCGGGAGCATATTGGGCGCGGGTGGCGCGGTTCATGAGCGGATGGTTCAGATCGTCTTCGAGGAGCTTGACGTAATTGTCATCGATCGTGTTGGCGTCGAAGGAGGGATAGGAGACCATCGCCAGCACGTTGTTGGTCCGAAGATCGATGATGATGCAGGCGCCGTGCTGCTTTTCACGAAACTGCGGCGGTTCGTTGTAAAGATGATATTCACGGCGCTTGATGAAGGCCTGCTGGATGGCGGTTTCCAGTTCCGCGTCGATGGTCAGCCGCACATCCCGTCCTGGCACGGCGGCGGTGCGTCCGATGGGATCCTCCGAACCGACCATGAACTCCGTGCTGCCGCGCGATCCGCGCAGGGTTTCCTCGCACAGCGCCTCGATGCCGGTGCGCCCGATCTGGTCATTGGGGAGATATTGCCGCAGGTCATTGCCGGCGTTGGGATCGTTGTCGAGGTCCTCGCGGTTGACGCTGGTCAGTCGCCCGAGGATGTGCGCGCCGACCGAGGCATACGGATAGACGCGGTGTTTGCTCGCACGAAGAACCAGGCCGGGGTATCGGTCGATGTTCTTTCCGATGTCGTTGTTGACGTCGGAAAAGGCGCGGATGATGACGTGGGGCTCGATTTTTTCGGCGACGGGCGAATCAAAACCCTCAAGGGTCGGCGCGGTGTCGGCGCCGGCGCCGAAGAGGATTCGGCGATACCAGGGAAGCGCCGCGTGCCGCTCATAACGCTCCAGGGCGCGGCGATAATTGTAGCGGCTGACGGCGCGCTGGCGCGCTTCGACCCGTTGTATGATCGACTGGCGAATGCCCGTGACCTCCTCGGCGCTCAAATGAGCGGCCAGGGCGATCTTGACCCACATCGACTCAATATCCTCCTTCACATCGACAACACCTTCATCAAGCAGCTTCAAGCGCTCGGGGCGCGGCGTGCGAAAGTAATTGCTCCCCAGGCGACGGCGCAGCCGCGCCTGGGCGATGTCCCGCACCCAGCCTTCGTCGGGCTCGGGCGTGATCGCGCGGTAATCAACGCACAGGTCGATGCACGCCTCGTCGGCGGCCATTTCGCGCCCCTTGGCGTCCAGGATGCGCCCGCGGGTCGTGGGACTCAGGCGCAGACGCTTCATGGAATAGCTGGCGCGATCGCGCCAATAGCCGGCCGACGCGATCTGGAACTGCGCGGCGCGCAGGAGCAGCAGTGCGATGATGATCGTCAACAGCCCGAGGAAAATCTTGAGGCGTCGTTGAAACATGCGGGCGAATCCGTTCGCGCGAAGACCGGGAATGCCGTGTCCGAGGGATAGTTGTCGTTGATTGGACGGCTGCTGTCCACCGTCATGATCCCAAGCGGCGAATCGGCGGCGGGCAACCGCTTGCTCGCGTTTCTCCCTCTCCCGCGTACTCGCGGGGGAGGGTAGGGGAGGGGGTCCGCCCACGTTCGAGGGAAGACCCCCTCCCCAACCCTCCCCCGGCGTACCGGGAGAGGGGGTAAAGGGCAAGTCACGCCAGGAACATTGGAACGCGGTTGCCCTGCGAATCAGCGGCAAGCACAGCTGATTTTACAGCCTGCGCCGCGGCGCGGTGAAGCTGAAGACGCCACGAACACGTTTGAGCAGCAGAAGAATCAGCGGCGCGAGAATGGCGCTGTAGAGCGAAATCAACAACACCTGGCCGACGCCGGGGGCATCGTGTCGAATCCATCCGCTGATGAGCAGGACCAGGCCGCTGATCAAGCCTCCGATGAACGTGACGACAAAGTGACTGGCGGGATGGTCGCGGCTGACCACATCCTTGATCCCCAGCACGAACAACGCCATGAGCGAATACCCAAGCGCATAAACACCCAGCGGCTGAAGGGTCAGCACATCCTGAATCAAGCCAAGGATGAAACAGCCAAGCAAGGCCGGTTGACGCGGGGCGTTGAGGGCGATGTAGACGGCCGCGATGAGGACAAGGTTGGGAGCGACGCCGTCGAAGCGAAGGTATGCCCCCGCGCCGACCTGCAGGCCGATCATCACATAGGCGAAGATGAAAAAAGGAAGCCACTTCATGAGGCGCTGGCAGGGTTCGGGGTTCGGAATTCGGCATGTAGGGTCCGCCCCGCGGACCATTGCGACCGATGCGCATCAGACCAAAAAATGGTCCGCAGGGCGGACCCTACAATGTCTGAACCCTCTTTATTTGGCAAGCACTGCCAAAACAGTCATTGTGCCTCGAGCTGATCCAAATTGCCGGTCGCCCGCCCGTTGCTCCGGCTTTCCTTATTAAGCACCATCACCTCGCGCAATTGCATGAGATTGGCGGCCGGCTGCACTTCAATTTGCGCAAAGAGCGGATTGTCCCGCCGCGCCGACACCTCGCGGATTTGTCCGAGCTTGTACCCCTGAAGCACGCCTGGCCATTCGGGATCGTCCAGGACGACCCAATCGCCGGGCGCGAGGTGGGCGGCGGTGATTTCCTTCAGATCGACGTTGCGGATTCGCATCGCCCCCTGTCCCATCCCCTCAAGCAGCGGCGGCTGGGTGGTGGGGATGAGGGTGAAGGTGACAACTCCCTTGTCATCCTTGACGAACCGTCCGAAGCGCCCGCTGATGCGGAAGCCGCGGTCGGTGATTAAGCGGATTTGAGCGATGCCGGGGGAGACACGGTCGATCCGGCCGGCGATCCCGCCGGAATAGACAACGGGCTGGCCGACTTCAATCTCACCAGCGCCGTAGGTCTCCACCAGCAGGGATTGCCGCGTGCCCGAGTCGCCGCCGGTCACGCGAACCGGCGTGCAAAGCGGTAGGACCGGGCCGATGAGCTGGCGGTCGGCGTTGAGCTGCTTGAGCGCTTCGAGCTGCTTGCTGAGGTTGGCGACGGCGACGCGCAGCGCTTCATTTTCAGTGCGGACTGCGGCGATCCCGCGCGGCGCCTCGTTCGTTCCGATCGTCGCGTCGTCGGGCACGCGATCGCCCACGGTTCGTCGGTGCATCCAAGCGGCGATCGCGCCCGCCGGGCGGGCAATGGGATAAAACAGCCCCCCCACCACCGCGCGTGGCGTTTGCAACACCGTCGCCGGGACGGCGAATGCCCCCGCCGCCGCCAGGAGCAGCAGGACCGCGAAGATATAATTGAAACGAAGCAAGGCTGTGGGGATTTTCGAGTTTGAATTTTTGATTTTCGATTGATCGGATCCAACTCATTCGTGCCGGCATCCTCCCAATTCGCGCCGCAATCAAAAATCGAAAATTCTCTCAGTGTCCGTCCGCATCCGATTCCATCGTGTCTTTCCAGAGCTCGAGGTTCTCCAGATAGACGCTCGTTCCACGAGCGACGCAGGTGAGCGGGTCTTCGGCGAGGCGCACATCCAAACCCGTCGCATTGCTGATGACCGTGGTCAGCCCGCGAAGGAGGCTCGATCCGCCGGCCATCGTGATGCCGTTGTCCACGAGATCGGCCGCCAGTTCCGGCTCGGCCAGTTCGAGCGTGCGGGTGACGGCTTCGATGATCGCGGTGACGGGTTCCTGAAGCGCCTCGCGGATTTCCTCGCTGGTGATCGGCGTCTTGCGCGGCAGGCCGGAGATCATGTCACGCCCGCGAACGTCCATCCCCGGCTCATCATCCCCCTGCGGGGCGGCCGACCCGATCTCAATCTTGATCCGCTCGGCCATCTGCTCGCCGATCGCCAGGTTGTACGTCTTTTTCATGTGATTGACGATCGCCTCGTCAAAATCATCGCCGGCGACGCGGACCGATTCGCACACGGAAATATCGGCCAGGGAGATGATCGCCACCTCGGTCGTCCCGCCGCCGATATCGACGATCATGCTCGCCGTCGGCTCGGTGACGGGCAACCCCGCCCCAATCGCAGCCGCCATCGGCTCTTCGACGAGATACACCCGTCGCGCCCCGGCGCGTTCGGCCGAATCGAGCACCGCCCGCTTTTCGACGGCCGTGATCCCCGACGGAATGGCGATGACGACCCGCGGACCCACGAGAAACTTGCGCCCATGCACCCGGCGGATGAAGTAGGACAACATCGCCTCGGTCACTTCAAAATCGCTGATGACCCCATCCTTGAGCGGGCGGATGGCCGTGATCGAACCGGGCGTTTTCCCCAGCATTTCCTTGGCGACCAGCCCCACCGCCTGCCCATTTTGAAGAACGCGATTGGTCCCCTTCTTGACGGCGACAACGCTGGGCTCGTTGAGTACGATCCCCTCCCCCTTGACGCACACAAGCGTGTTGCATGTGCCCAGGTCGATTCCCATGTCGATGCTGAACATGCCCAAGAGCGAATCGAAGATCACCGGCTACTCCTTCACAGGTCCACGCGCCGTTGATGCACCCGTCATCCGGACGACGATATGACCACCCTCGGCGACGACTCCATTCGCCAGACCGATTCCGCCGGTAAAATACAGGGACTGTAACGGTTGTGCAAATGACGATGGAGAAGCGTCAGGGTTATTCAATTCCCCGCTGCCGCGCTCCATCACCGGAGAACGAACCACAGATAAACGCAGATCAATTCAGATGAATACAATTTTTCCCCATCCGTGTTTATCCGTGTTCATCCGTGGTTCGATTCCATTCAGAATTGAATGACCCTGGGAGAAGCGTCAGCGGAAAGAAATTTCAACGCGGGGACACAAAGAGCGCGGAGATGATTCACCACGCATTGACGCGGGATGGCCCTGCCTGTTTACTGAATCGCACAAGTGGGACATCAGACTGGCGACAACGTTTTTATTGAGGTGCCGGACGGTGGTCCCGCGGGGGATGCGCGCCAGGGGTGGGCGCGGTATGGTTGGGCGATCGCTTTGTTGACCATCGCCATGGGGTTGCTCACCTGGGCGGGGATTTCTTATCGACATTGGGCTTGGGATTTCACGCAAGTTGCGCGCTTTCGCGGGGATATTCATCGCAACTTCACCTTTGGCGAGCTGGCGATTGAGAAGGGGTATCTCAACGTTCACGAAAACCAGTTGCGCGACGATCCGCCACGAAACAAGAAGTTGGATTATCCCCCGCTGCGGCTGTTGACGTTTGAGGCGTGGGCGGCGTGGATGCATCATGCGCATCCGGGGCTGGACTGGAATGAAACATACGCCTTTCACGCGCCGCTCATGCGGTATTACACGCTGCTCGTGTGGCTGGCGGGGATTGCGGCGATGGGGATTGTATGGCATTGGCGGCGCTCCTGCGCGCTGGCGGACCATGAAGCCCTCGATACCCCCCCACCGGGACCATGGACAGGCATCATTCATGGCGTGGCCGCCTTCGCCCTGCTTTGGTTTGATCCCGGTGTGAACATCATCGGGCATGGCTGGCCAAGCCCCAATGTGTGGGTGCTGCCGTTTTATCTCTGGACCGTTCTGCTGTGCCTGTGGGATCGGTGGTTCATCGCGGGAATCGTGCTGGCGGTCGGCGTGATGATGCAGGGGCAGCTCCTGAGCGTCGTGGCGATCTTCCTGCTCTGGCCGACGTTTTCGGGGGAATGGCTTCGGCTGCTGCGGTGGGTTTGTGGATTCGCGCTTGGCTTCATGCTCGTGGTGAGTCCGTGGATGCTGTCGATTCGGCCGGACATCCAGGCCGATGCGCGGTTTGTCCATTGGCCGGCGGTTTGGTGGGTGATGGGAACCATGGCGTTTCTGGCGATTGTGGGACTGCGGGGCAACCTGAAGAAGCGTCTGCATTGGGCATGGTTTTTGATTCCCGCCGCCGCCGCGGCATTCATGGTCATCCGGCCGGCGGGTCATACGCTGTCCGGCTCAACCGTCGCGCTGGTCGATCTGGCGGCGATCGGATTGATCGCGGCAATCTGGTTCACACCGTGGTCGATCAAGCGATATCTGCTGCCGCTGGCATTGGCTGGTTGCCTGCTGGCGTGCGTGCCGTTTTTCGGCGGGAGCACGGGGTGGTGGCAGGTTGGCTTTCTGTATGGCGCCGAGCGATTCGACTATGTGGCTTCGGAACTGACGAGCAATCTCTCCACGCTCATGCATCAATTTTTCGGCTGGAAGACCATCACGGATCATGCGATGACGATTCCGGCGGCACTGCTGTTCAGCTGGCCGGGCGAGGCGATCAGCCTGACGGCGCGGCAATTCCTGGGGGCGATCTTCGCGGTCCTGCTGGTGTTCAACGGCTTTTTTATCGCGCGGCAATGGCGGGCACGTCGGCTGAATTTGCTGGTGGCGTTCGTGCTTCCGTGGGTGCTTTTCTTCACAGTCATGCCGCAGATGTCGCCGCGCTACACGGTGTTCGCCGCCGGCATCGGCGCGATCTGCATCGGATATGGCTTTGGGATGACTCTGCTCACCTGGTTTTTCTCGGCGCTGACGGTGGTGCAGACGGGCTTGTGCATGATGGGTCCGGCCCGCCGGCAGATGCGCCTGCACCCCAACTGGCTGTTCAACATGGACATGCTCCATACCTTTCACGAGATCGTCCCGACGCTGGCATGGGCGGAGGTTCTGGCGTGCCTGATCTTCATCCACGTTTCGTTCTCGCTGGGACGCAGGCGCGGGCGCGGAATCGTGCCTGAGCATCCATTGCCGGCAAGTCCATTATCCAACGTCGACCAGGAATAAGCGTGTTCACGCCGATTCATCGCATCAGTTGTCGGCGAAGGATGCAGCGGGTACAAAGGCTGGGTGGACATCCTCTGGAAGATCCTGACCACGCTTGGCCTGGTCGCCGTTAACGCCTGCTTTGTCGCCGCGGAGTTTGCGGCCGTCAGCGCGCGGCTCAGCCGCCTGGAAGGGGAGGCGAATAAAAGGTTCACCGCCCGCGTGGCATTGGACATCAAGCGGCGCCTCGACCTGTTCCTGTCGAGTTGCCAGTTGGGCAACACCCTCGCAAGTCTGGCGCTGGGAGCCGTCACGGAGCCGGCGATCGCCGGCATCATCAACCCGTTGTTCAGCCTCCTGGGAATTCCCGAAAGCCATCGCCACCTGATCGCATTCGCCGTCGCGATGCTCATCAGCACGTCGCTGCACATCATCCTTGGCGAACAGGTTCCAAAGAACTGGTCCATCCGGCACAGCGACCGAATCCTCGAATGGGCGGCCATCCCGCTGGTCATCTTCACTTACCTGTTTTTCCCTCTGATCTGGCTGCTCAACTGGGCCACCAACGGCGTGCTGACGATCATGGGCATGAGCGTGGGCTCCCTCGCGCAGGGCGCGGTGCCGCACACCGAGGATGAGCTCAAGGGCCTGCTCGCGCAGGCGGTGGCGCATGGGACGATCTCCAAGGGGCACCAGGAGATCCTCACGAGCGCCTTTGACTTTACCGACTTGAAGGCCAGGCAGATCATGACGCCGCGCACGGCGGTTGATTACCTGCTGCTCGATCAGCCCATCGGCGAGGTCCTGCGGATCGTGCAGAAGGCGGCATACACGCGGCTGCCGCTGTGCAAGGGGGACATCGATCACGTCATCGGCATCATCCACATGAAGGATCTGTTCGCGCACCTGAAGCTGGCGCCGGGGAAGCTGCGCTTCACGGACGATCGCGGCCCGCATGGCGAAACGATCGCAATCGCCGATGGGTTGCCGGGATCGAAGGTGCATGTCATCGGCGCCGGCGACATCGATCTGCGCGAGATCATGCGCGAAGTGCTGTTCGTGCCGGAGCTGTTGCCGGTGCCCAAGCTGTTGCGGCAGTTCCAGGCCGGGCACGGGCACATGGGAATCGTCGTTGATGAATATGGCGCGACGCTGGGTCTGGTGACGATGGAGGATGTGCTCGAAGAGATCGTGGGGGAAATCGAGGACGAGTTCGACATCGCCTCGCCGGCCGCGTTTGTGATGGAGGGGGATCACTTCCGCGTCAATGGGTTGTATCCGCTCCACGAGCTGCGCGAGCGGCTGCATGTCCCGGACACGGATGGATCGAATGAGGCCGTTGCAACCGTGAGCGGATATGTCGTGCAGCAGTTGAACCACTGGCCTAGACCGGGAGAGATCGTGCGGCTGGGCGATTACCAGATCAAGGTGGTGTCGGTGCAGAAAAAGCGTGTGAGCCAGGTGCTCGTGAGTCCGATGACGCCGCAAGCCACTGGCGCTGACGAGGCAACATCCCGCATGTAAAGCGGGCGCTGACGAGGCGTCATCCCGCACGTGAAGCGGGCGATCTGATTGATTTCAATAGGCCGCCGGCTGGGAAATCGATTCGTCGGCCTTTGTGCCGGAAGGCTTGAAGGATTCGGTTTCGCCTGCGGATGGATCGACCGCGCTCGCGCCGTCTGGGGAAACCGAAGCAATTGATCGAGCATGATCCGCATCCAGGCCGCCCTCGGACGATGCTGGCTGCGCGGGTTCTTCGAGCGACGGTTCATCCGGCACGCCGGCCGCCTCATAAGCGGCGGTCGTTCCCGATCCGGTGACGAAGGTCAGGAGAATCAGGAAGGTGAAAACGACCGCGATGCCGCCAACGCTGATGGCAATATAGGTTTGCCGCGGGTCCTCAACCTGGATTGCGTTGATTTCATGGGGCGGCATGGGGACGCTCAGGGCATCGAGCTTTGTCTGGGCATCGCCGCGTGCGGCGGCGGCGGCGGTGATCGCGGCCTGCGCCTTTTTCGCATCCGATTCCCTGGCGGACAAGTCCTGGCGAAACTTCTGTGCGTCGGCAATTTTCAATTCCGTCTCGCGCAGCTTCTGCCAACTGCTCATGTACGCGGTGCGGGCCTTGTCTTCGTCATCCTGCGCCGCCTGCAGGGCGGCCTGCTTTTTGGAGCGCGCTTCCTGCAGTTCCTTCTCCTGCTTGCCCGTCAGGCTCTTGCGGGCGATGGCGGCGGCCTCGCGCTGATAATCGCCGATCTCGTTTTGCAGGCTCGCCACTTGCTTTTCCAACACCCTCACTTCACTGTCGCCCACCGTGCTGGTGGAGGCGAGGACCAAGCCATCGTCATCGGAAGCTTCGCCTGATGAAACGGAGGAATCACTTTGCGTCTCAACGGCCGAAGCGTACTTCTTACGCGCGGCATTCAGCTCCGCAATACGCGTTTCAAGTTTTTCAGCCAGCTCCTTTTGTTCCCTGGGCAAGTTGGATAAGCCGCTTTGCGCCTGTGCGAGGGATTGCTGAAGCGTAACAAGCGTTTCGTCGGTGCGCTTGCGGGTGTCGGCAAGACGCTTCTTGCCGGCGTCGATAAACTGCTGCAATTCCTTGATCGTGTCGGAATAGATGGCATCCTTGCCAATCTGGGCCTGGCGGTCGGCGATCTGACCCTTGAGCTTCTCCATCTCGGCGACCAACTGGGTGAGGCGGTCGGATTTCTCCTCGCCTGCGAGTCCCGCGTTGTACAGCCGCTTGTCCATTTCCAACTGGTTGACCAGCGCCTGCAGAGGCTTGTCCTGCTGGAGCAATTCATTGCGACGGGCCTCAATTTTTTCATCGAGGCGGTGTTTGAGCTCGCTGATCTGGCTCTGCGCGTCCTGCTGATTTTGAATGAGGTCGGTGGTCAGAGCGCGGGTGGTCTCCTGAAGCTGCTCGGCGGCGGCGATGTAGGCTTTAAGCTCCGGCTTGTCCTGCGCCAGGGCATGAAGATCGGCGACCTGCCGCTTGAACTGGGTTAATGCCTTGTCGAGGTCCGCGCGGGCCTGGGTCGCCTGGGCGTTGCCCGAAGCCTTCGCGTCGTTCAGGCGATTGGTCAAGGCCGCCAGTTGCGCCCGCATTTCCAGCAGGTGCGCATCTTCTGGGAAAGCGGGCTGGGTGGCCGGACCGGCCAGCGTCGCGAAGCTGAGTTGATCCAGCGCTGCCCGCGCTTCCTGCACATTCTTCAACGCGCTTTCCCAATCCGCCTTGTGCGTCGCTTCCTGAGCCTTTAATTCTGCGATCATCTCCGGCCCGGCCAACGGGGGGAGGCTCGCCTGCATCGTCTCGATCTGCCGGGTCAACTGGCGAAGCGACTCGCGGGCGTCCGCCTCGCGGGCTTTGAGATCCTCCACCTGATGGCGAAGGTTGTTGAGCTGATCCTGACGGGCCTGGTTGTCGGGGGATTGATAGAGCGCCGACAGCATCGCCTTCACGCGCGTACGGTCGGCCGTCATGTTGTTGCTACGGCGCGTGAGGGTCATCCCCTCTGGCGTCCATCCGATGTTGGAGACGGCGACGGCGTAGGCGAGTTGATCATTCAGGAAACCCGGCGAGGTTCCCTCGCGCTCGACCAGTTGCGTCGCCGCCTCGCGGACCGCTCCGCTGGCGAGAAGGGTTTGCTGCTCCTTCTTTTGGGCATCCGTCAGCGCGGCGGTGCCGGCGCTATAGGGCATCATCCCCTGCACGAGCGACTGGACGGGCACGAAAACCCAGATGCCAACGGCGGCGATGGCCATGCACAGGAGCATGAGCACCAGGAGCAGGGGGACGCCGAACCACCGGCGCTTTTTGCGTCGAGCCGGAGGCGGCGGCATAACCGGCGGGCGCTGGCCGCCGCCGCCGGATTTGCGCGCCGGCGTGGGGGATGACGCCGGCCAATTCGCATCGGGATCATCGTGCTCATCGTCGCTCGCGGCGGCTTGATTACGCCGTTGCGGCGGCGCGGACGGCGGGACGAAAGCGCCGGCGGATGCCGATCCACCGCCGGCGAAATCGGCGTCGGGGATCGGCGCAACCGGCATTTGTGAAAACACATCGATGTCGCGCGCGGGCATGGCCAGCCCATCGAAGGCCGACATCGTCGCACCGGCGCTGGCTGGGCCCGAGCCGTTGAATGGCGGAATCTCCGGCGCAGCGCCAAACTCACCGGGTGCCTGGGCGGCAAACGGATGGCGCGGGCGCGAGGTCGCCTTTGGGGGGGGCGTGGGAATCGACGGATGTTTGCGGGCGGCGTCGCCCACAGCGGTCGACCTGGCCGCAGGGGGCTGCTCTTGCTCGGCGGCCGGGGCAACCGCGGAGGCGGCGGGTTGATCGTTGGGACCGGCGGGCGTCGTCTGCGGGGCGCGCCCGCTTCCCGCGTCATTGAGCGTCAGCGGCAGTCCGCCAAAATAACCATCCTGATTGGCGCCCATGCCGAACATCGACGGGCGCGCTGGCTTGGGCGTCGCCGGAGGCTCGGTTTTATCGGTCAATTCAAGTGCGGTGGGAGACGACGCCGCATCGTCGCCGTCCAAATCGAGTTCGTCGCGCCCCTCCACGCCGGCGGCCATCGCCTCGTCTGCCTCTGATGCTTCCCCGACCGATGCGCTCGCGGCATCGCCTTGCTCCCGCGCTTCATCCTCATCGTCCTGCGCAACAGGAACGCGATCACGCCCGAACTCCAACGCCTTTTCGGCATCCTCGGCGTCCTCGGCCGCGTGCTCAACGGATGCTTCCTCGACAAGATCGAACAGCGGCTCAGCGGCATGGGCGTGCGGCGAGTCCTCATGCTCGGCGGAGGTGGCTTCATCCGACGGGAGCGATTCGAGCGCGCGTTCAGGGTCGAACGCTTCAACCGGCTCGACCGGGACCTCCTCGACCACGGCGTCCGATTCAACGATGGGCTCGAGGGCATCGCCCTCAAGTTCGACAAGCTGCCGGCCAAAGGAGGTGTCGCTGAGGGAGTCCGCAACCGCCGCCGCTGATGGGTCGGGTGGCAAGTCCGTCAATGCTTCAAGCTCGGGCAGCGCCGATTCCGGCGTGGGCTCGGTCTGCTCCATCAACTCCGCGGACGAGGACGATTCGCCACCGTCCTCAATGGGCGCGTCTGCCTCCTGCGCCACTGTTCTGGGAAGAAACTTTCCATCGGGACCACGGCGATGACCCTTGCGCGAAGAATGCTCGCGCTTTTTCTTCGCCTTGCGCGCCTCCGCGGGCGGGACCACCTCTTCAGTGGTGGCCGGGACCACAGGCGCATCTTGCGCCCCAGCCTGCGGCTCCGAATCGGAGGTCTGCCCCGGATCAATCGCCGACTTGTCTGATGGCGCATCCGCTGCGTCGCCCTTCTCCGCGAGATCGATCAATTCCAAACCGTCATCGACGCCTTCGAGCGAACCGGCGGCTTCGGATGGAATCGCCTGATCGACCGGTCCGCCTTCCCTTGCAGGTTCACTCAGATCGAACTTCAGATTCGAAAAATCAAGATCATCAGCGCCGGTAAAAGAATCCTCGCGGAGGTCGGGGATTTGATCAGCGTCCGCCGCGCCGAGTTCCAGCAGCGGCATGTCCGCATCATCGAGCGACAGTTCATCGACATGGGGTTCAGCGTCCGCCGGCGCGATTGCCTCATCGGCAACCGGCTGAGCCAGTGGGAAACCGGCGGCGGAAGGCTCTTTGACACCAAAGATTTTCCGCGGTTCTTCCGCCTCGTCGGCCAGCGGCAAAGATGCTTCGTCGGCCGATTTCGTCTCATCCGCCGCCAGCGCTTCATCCACGGAATCGGGTGCTTCCGGCGCTTCTTCAATGTCCGGTGCGGCATCAAGAACCGCACCACTGACCTGCTCATCCTCCTCATCGGTCACGACCGGCTCAACCTCATCGGTCACAGCCGGCTCACCCTCATCCTCCACGTCCGGTTCAACCACCGGTTCAATTGACACCGGTTCGTCGATCACCGGCACTGCCGGTGGCGCTTCATCAACCGTCTCGACGATCGATTCGTCAGCAGCCGTGTCAACTTCAAAACTCAAAGGCGTGGCCGGCGCGGCATCATCCGTTGGCGCTTCGGCCGCTGGCATGTCATCCGCCGGTGGCTCAACAGTCGCCGCTTCATCAATCACCGGCGCGATGGACGGGGGCTCCTCCACCTCTGACGTGGACGGCGCGGCCTCGGCGGGGGTGGACGGCGGAGCGACATGAAGCGGTTCGGACGGTTCCGGCGCCTTCTTATCCTCGGCGGCAAGGCGCGAGCGCCAGCCGCGCCGCGGAGTCAGTTCGCCGACCTCCGGCTCTTGCTCAATGTGGATCGGCGGCGGCGCCGTCTCATCCACATCGGCCAAGGCCTCTTCGGCCAGCGTGTCGATGTCATCCTGATCAGCATCATGAGCGCGCTCGACGAGCGGCGTTTGGTCCGTCGTGGACTCATCAACCGGCGACTCGATCACCCGCGACGACAAGCTCGGCGCGGGGCGTGGCGGCGACGGCGGGGCAAGGGGCAGCGGATGCGTGTCGTTGTTGTCGGCATCCAAATCCCTGGCCAGGTCGATTTCCTCAACCGGTTCGGATGGTGTCACGTCCGCGGAATGTGGCCGATCTTTTGGGGGCGTCTCCTCAATGACCCTGGCCGCTTCAGCAGCGGCACCGGTCTCCTCGATGGCCTTCTCACCCGTGTCCCCGCCCTCATCGCCCGTCACCTCCCCGCGAAGCGCCTCCTCGACGGCCGCATCAAGCTCTTCGGTTGTATGAGAAGTCTTGTGCGGCGATTCAATCGACGGCGCGGCTTCATCAGTCGGCATTGACAGCGGAGGCGTCCCGACGCCGCTTCCCCACATATCATCGCCCGATCGCGCCGGCGCATCCGCTCCAGCGGCGCTTCGGTCGGCCGTCAGTAGCTGATCGAGGTCTTCAACCGCACTGGCCGCCGAGATCGCCGTCGGCTCGAAGTGCATGTCGGTTTCGCCGATCCGGATCGAATCGCCTGGCGCGAGCGACTGCTGATGAATCTGCTTGCCGTTGATGAAAGTGCCCGTCCGCGAACCAAGGTCGCGGATGTACCACTTGCCGTTCATCGCCATGAGCACCGCATGCTCGGTGGATGCACTGGGCTCGAGCAATGGAACATTGCTCGTCGGGCGACGCCCGATCAGGATAACACGCTCTTCAAGCGGAATCGGCAGCGGCGCCTCATCCACGTCCAACTTGCCCGGCGGCAATGGCGAACGCGACGGTTCCGGCCAACCTTCGGGCAGCTTCAACTGGAACGTGAATGAACCGATCTTGATGAGGTCGCCATCGTGCAGCCAAGCCTCGCGGATCGCTTCCCCGTTGACATACACATGCGTGCGACTGGCGAGGTCGCGGATATAGATCGTCTGACGCTCATTGAGGATCAGGGCGTGCGCCTTGCTCACTTGGCGCGACAGCAAGTGCAGATGGGCATTGTGCCGGGAACCGATGAGAAAGACCGGCCGACTGATCGGAATCCCCGGCTTGCCCGCATGCGCGCCCAGCGGCTTGAGCAGCGGCAATGGACTCGGCAAAGGCGATAGCGGCGTGGTTGTGGAGGTCGTATCAGTCACAGATGATTTTCCGGCCAATGAAGCTCAAAAAGACGCTCGAAAGATGCTTACTCGATGCCCAAACAATCCCGCGCCCACCAAGCCCCGTGAAACCCCTCGTGCCAATCGTTCATCTTAACATCAATCGGCGTGGCATCGCCAATAAAATGCGGGTTTTGATGCGCGGGGGTTATCGGACGCCCGCAGACCAGCGGACGGCAGTGTCCGCTATCCGTTGTTCGTTGTCCGTTGTCAGTTGTCCGTTGTCAGTTGCTTGAGTTTTGAGTGGAGAGGCATGCACGATTCGCCTGCCTTCGACCCGGAGGTTGTCCCATCGCCTTACGACGGTCCTCGCGGGAAGGGTTTCTTATGTTTCGACTTCGCTGCGCGTGCGCCGGCCGTATACCACGCTTGTTCCCAAGAGCAGCAGGCCAAGCGCCATGAACGAGAGAATTCGATACCCGGTGCTCACCTCGGCCATGTCGACGATGACCACCTTCCCCAGCGTCACGGCGAACAACGCCAGCCCGAAATAGCGAAGGGCGGCCACCCGTGCGGCAAAGCCGGCCACCACACACCCAATCGCGAACAGCGACCAGAAAATCGAGAATCCCACCGCCCTGGCCAGCACGGGATTGGCGCCCGGGAAATAGAGCGTGAAATAGCGGTCGATCTCAAGGGTTCCCATACACAGCAATGTCAGCACGGCGGCAAAACCCGCCATGCTTCGGCGCATGGAGTTGCGTTGTTCCGTCGCCGTCCCGTTCTTCCCGATGACGCCGGCAAGCACATAAACCAGCAGCAGGCCGGCAATGACGATCACGCCGGCCAATATCTGCATGTTCGCCCCCACCGCCACCCGCGCCGGCGACGTCATGCCTCGAAATGACAGCGTGTCGAATGTCAGGTATTTGACCGCCAGCAGCAGTTGCGGCACAGACGCCGCGCGCAGCCATTGCGACCGCCGTGCCCCGGGCGGCTCCAATTTCACGATCAGCCCCATGAACGCCCCCGACGCAATCATCCAGAGCATCGTCCACCCCAACTGCTTGGCCTGCAATGTCGGCCAGACGAGCGTACCGGCCGACCGCGCGAGTTCCACCACCCGGTCGATCTCAAAGCTCAACCCCATGGCGAGCAACATCACCACCACCCCGCCGACGAACACACCCATCGTCGCCGGATCGCCGCCGGGCGTATGAGCACAAAGCGCCGTGATCCGCCGTCGCCGCAGCATGTATATCCCCACCACGGAGGCGGCGATCAACGCGCCGACGCCCATCAAAGGGTTGAGAACCGGTCGATCAGCCCCGGCCGACCACCCCGATGCCAGGCGATCCTCCAGCAAATCGACAACCACCCACTTGGCCATCGCCAGAGCAAGCACCGCCCCGGCCTGAGCAATCAGCCGCGCCTTGGGCGCGGGGATGTCGCCGACCGCCAGCAGCCACGCATACGCCACCAGCGCCACCGTCGCGGTCAGCGTGGGCAGCCCCGCGATGCTCACCACCACAAGCACCAGCCCGCCGCACGTCTGCACGAACCACGTGAGACGCAAGAGGTCCGGCGCGACGGCTGCTGGCTCGCTTGCCGCTTCGCGCCGCCACAGCGTCAGCAGCGAGACGGCATGCGCGGCGACCGTCAACAACCACCCGACGATCAAAAATACCGCCAAAGGTGTCTGCCCCACCGTGACCCATGTGGCCAGGGCGGCTTGGTGCGTGCTCACGTCCTGCCACCACCAGAAACCCCATCCCGCCGCCAGCAGCCAGGTGAGCACGGCGGCGCGTTTGGAGATTTCCAAATCCAACAGCGCCCCCACCGCCGCAAACGCCACCGCCAACACCCCCCACCCGATCACCACCCACGGACCTTCCCACAGGACTGGAACCGACACCACCACCAGCGCCGCCGCCTGCACCCGATACCCCATGCCCAGCGCCCGGGTTTTGTCGCCCAACACGATCGGAACCACCCACCCGCAGGCGCCCAGCGCCGCGGCCAATCCCAGCACCCACCACCCGCGCACCAGCGCCGTCGCATCGGCAAAAATCCAGAGCAGCGCCGCCGTCAACACCGCCGTCACCCCCATGCTGAAGATCAGCCCGGCTTTCGGAAGTTTCGCCACGTCGATTCGAGCGTCTAATCGTGGCCGGTCTTCCCGAACATATCCCTTCACTCCTCCCCGGCATGCCGACAGGACCAACTCCAACTGGAACAGCGCCGCATACACCAGCGCGAACCCGAGCGGCGCTCCCGTTGCGCTGTACACCGAACCCGCCCCGCCGATCACCGCCGCCATCCACAGTCCCGTCGTCACCCCGCAAAGCGTTCGCAATACCCACCACCTGCGGGATGCCCCCCAATACGCCAACAGCAGTGCCACGCCTTGCAGCATGAGCAGATAAGACAGCAGCGGCACAATTTGAACGACCTCCCCATGCAGCACCAACGGCGCGATGTTGCCTCCCAATAGCGCCAATACCGCCACCGACACCATCCGGCCGCGCATCGCCACGGCGGACCCGATCAGCATCACCGCGCCCATCAGCGTCAAGGCGGCATCGCGCGAATACAGCGCGTAATACGCATGACCGAAATAAGCCACGAGGAAGAGCACCGCCACCCCCGCCCCATACAGTCCGACGGCCGACAGGCGATTCACCCGCCGATAGACCCACTCTCCCGCGCCGATCAGCAAAAGCCCCGCCAGCGCCATCAGCCCGACCCGCGCTTCGGCGGGAACGCCGCCGAAATACCCCTGGTCATAGCCGTACTTGATCCCGAACGCCGCCCCCAGCACCAGCACGATCGCCCCGACCCATCCCGCGCCCTTCAAACCGATGAACTGTTCGAGACGGGCATGCGAAGGGGTGGGAACCTGAGCATGCGCTCGCGGGACATATGGAGGTTCGGCCGACGCGCCCACCGCTTCCGCGAGCGCATAAACATCTTCCCCCGCCGGAGGAGCGGTGGCCACAGGCGCCTCCGCCGCCAAGATGTCGCGCGACACAGCGGCCGCCTGGCCCTCTGATGCCGCCGCCGCAACCGACCGTCGCGGCAACGGCGGCGGCATGCGTGTGGGCGACTCCTCTTCCAAAGGAATGGGCACACCATCGGCCAGTTCGTCCGTCGCCGGCCCAAGCGCACGCGCCTCCAGAGCCGCCACGCGCCGTTCCAACTCCTCCAGACGCTCGCGGTCCCGTTCATCCCACATCGACGCACCTCCTACGCACCGGCAGCGCCGACCCCCGGCGCCTGCGGGAAAATGCAATCAGCCAACCCTCGATACGCACGACCGCCGCACAAAACGCAACCACGTTACGGATCGACAAGCGACGGAGCAATTAAAATGACAGCCGGCCACGCATCAGATTTGTGCAGACACCGCATGCTTCGACATCAAACACTGGACGATTGGAACAATGCAACGAACCACGGACCACGGACAACGGACCGTGGACAATTTCGATCGCCTGCCCACCGCCCACTGCCCACTACCCACTGCGCACCGCCCACTGCCCACAGCCCACTGCTCAATGCTTAAAATGCCTCTGCCCCGTGAAGATCATCGCGGCGCCGGCGGCGTTGACGGCGGCGATCGATTCGTTGTCCTTGACCGATCCACCCGGCTGGATGAGGGCGGTGACGCCGGCATCCAAAAGCAGTTGCGGGCCGTCGGGAAAGGGGAAGAAGGCGTCGCTGGCGGCGACGGAACCTTTGGCGCGCTCACCGGCTTTTGCGATGGCGATGCGGGCGGCGTTGACGCGGTCCTGCTGACCGGCGCCGCCGCCGACCATCATCCCATCTTTCACCAGCGCGATCGCGTTGCTCTTGAGGTGCTTGCACGCCAGCCACGCGATGCGAAGCTCGGCCAGTTCGGCCTCGGTGGGTTGCCGCGCGGTGACGACCTTCCAATCCGCTTCATTCAGACCGGTCAGGTCGCGCTGCTGGATCAAATAACCGCCGACGATTTTGTGGAGATGGACTTCATTCCCATCGACGCGCGATGCGCCATCGCCGCCATCCATCGACCCAACTTCGAGCAGACGGACGTTCTTCCATCGCTGCTTCAACAGTTCCAGCGCATCGGGATCAAACGATGGCGCGACGATCACTTCAAGCAATTTGTTGATTGCGGTGATCGCGTTCGCCGCTGCGAGATCGACCGGGCGATTGAGGGCGACGATGCCGCCGAACGCCGCGAGCGGGTCTCCCGCAAACGCCTTGGTGAACGCCTCGGCGATCGTTCCCCCCGTCGCAAAGCCACACGGCGTGGCGTGTTTGACGATGCACGCGCCGGGAAGAGTGAGCTCCTTGGCCGCGCTGAGGGCGGCGTCGGCGTCGAGCAGGTTGATGTATGACAGCTCCTTGCCATGAAGCTGACGGGCGAAGGCGACGGAAGGCTCCTGTGGCCGTTCGCCAACATACAGCCCCGCCTTTTGATGCGGATTCTCCCCATAGCGCAGCGTGGCCGCTTTGTGGAGCTGGAGCGTCAGCTTGTCATCCAGCGACGCGGCCGCGCCATGCGCCTCCGGCTCCATTCCCGCGGCGCTGGCGAGGTAATCGGCGATAAGGGCATCGTATTCGGCGGTGTGGGCGAAGGCGCGCTGGGCCTGCTTGAGACGATGCTTGCCGCAACTGCTCCCCTGGTGCTGATCAAGGTCGCCGAGCACTTTCTCGTAGCGATCCGGGCTGGTGACGACGAGAACGAAGCGGTGATTCTTGGCCGCCGAGCGGATCATGCTCGGCCGATGTCGATGTTCTCAATGGCCTCTTCAAACGTGACGCCGGGCTTGGCGATGGTCCGGGCAAAGGGGTAGAGGTTGATGCAGACGAGGTCGATGGGCTTGATCCCGTGTTCGTTCATTGCCGCGACATGCTCGGGGTTGTCGCGGAGGGCGAGCAATCCGCCGTGAATGGCCGGGTGAAGCGTCTTGACCCGGCCGTCCATCATCTCGGGGAAGCCGGTCAGGTCGGCAACATCAATGACAGGCAGCCCCAGATCGCGCAAATAGCGCGCCGTCCCGCCGGTGCTGATGAGCTCCACGCCATGGCGCTCGACAAGCGCCCTGGCGAAATCCCCCAGCCCGGTCTTGTCGGACACCGAAATCAACGCACGCTTGACGGGAACGAGATCAGGCACGATGCATCCACTCCAGGTAAGGAACAACACGTCTCGGTAAAATCAGAAGATCCACCGCGGAGACGCGGAGAACGCGGAGAGGACAAATTCCTTGCCACTAAGACACGAAGGCACGAAGTGATTCATTGAATGGGATTGCCGTCTCGCCATTCACACCCATCCATCCATATTTTTTTGATGGACGGTTTATCCGCTCAATGGCGTCCCGCGCCTAGCGACTCTTTGTGTCTTTGTGACTTCGTGGTGAATTGTTCTTCTCCGCGTTCTCCGCGTCTCTGCGGTGAAGTATTTGCCTCAGGAGCCGGCCAGATGCGCGCCCAAGATTTCATTCACGGGCACCGTTCGCATGACCAGTTGCCCGACACTGCCCGCTTTCAGCACCGGCTCGAACGCCACGACATCCCCCTTGGCGGTCGAGGCGTAGATTGTCGCATCCAGTGTGTTGCTGGCGAAGCTCGTGAAGTCATGGCGCTGGGAACGGAAGACTTCCTCGCCGGTTTTCTTGTCGAGGGCGACGACGTAATTGTCGGCCGACAGGATGTAGCTATGCCCGGCGTCTTCCGACAGGAACTGTTTGGCATCCTTGGCGATCCAACGCGGCTTGCGGATGAAGGCGTTGGGGTCGTTGTTCACCTTGTCAACCGCCGCCAGGCCCTGTCCCGGCACTTGCTGATAAACGGTGGACTCTGTGACGATCGGGCCTTCGGTCAGGGCGACACCGGCCAGATATTTCCATTTCACCTTGGCGGTGGCGCGATTGATGCAATAAAGCTTGGTATCCGTGCTGGCGATGTACACGCCATAATCATCCGCCTGCAAATCACCGAGGATCGGGCCATCGGTTTTGAATGTGCCCGGGTCCGCCCACACGCCTTTGCGATCCCCGTCGGCGGTCACGGCATAAACATGCCCATCGTTGCTGGCGGCGAACACGACGTGTCCGTTGACCGCCGGGGCTGCCGTCACCATCCCGCTGGTCTGCAATTCCCAAAGCACGCCGCGGTAGTCGCCGGCGAGATTGACCGCGAGCAACCGCCCGTCGCTGCCGTCGGGCTGCTGGATGCCGATGAAGAAGTAGTCGCCGTCGCCGACGCCGCCGCTGGTCAGCGCGCGATTGAACGCCACGGTTTTCTGCATGTCCCCCTTGCGGTCATACACCTCCAGCGTCGTGTTCGTCGGGAAGACGACGCGGTTGCCCGTGGCGACCGGCGCCCGCAGCGCCCCGCCCTGCGGCACGACCGGGATCACCGCCCGCAAAAGCCCCGACTCGCGGTCAAACTCATACACCTTGTTGTTGCTCGTCTGGACAAAAAGAATGTCCTGCCGCTGATACACATGCTTGACAACCTCCCCCTCATCCCGCCCCCACCCCGCCGGCAGCTTGAGCGCCGCAGACCAGACCTGCTTGAAACTATTGGCCGGCACGGCCGAAATCAGATCCCCCGCCGGCTTCGTCGCCTGCGAGCGGCACCCCCCGATGCCCCCGACGATTCCCACCGCCCCCATCAGGGCCACAACCCCCGCCGCCTTGAGGCTCCGATAAATGCTTTTTTGGATGCTCATGCGATGTCTGTTCACAGTTGCTCCTCGGCTGTATGCGGCTCAATCACGTTGCCCATTCATGCGGCCTTCCCCCGCGGCATCAATCCGCGCGACGACGCCCCCAAGGCCTCGGCAACATATCATCCGGCGTACAGAAGCGTCAAACGAGGGGGGAGTTTGGGACATGGGGGAAAACGCGGGCGGTGGTCATCCGCACTCCTTCGTCATATCCTCAATGCCCTTCTCGTATTTATCAAAGATGGACCGGATGGTGCGAAGCGACCGCGCCTGGCCGCGCAACTTCCAGATATCGAACAGCACCAAGATGCCAAATGCCCAGAGCATGACCCCCTCATCGCCGATGCCGATGCCATACACATAGAGGCACACGATCAAGACACAGACGATGCAGTAGCCCAGCCATGTGCCCCTCAATCGCTCGGATTTGTAAAAAGCGATCACATAACGTTCCTCAGCATCAAAATCAGGCTTCATGGCCACTCCCATAACTGACGGCATCCGGCGAGAATTGCGGCAACGCGGCGGCTGCTCCATTCCGGCACCTCATCCCTCATTTCGCCACAACGACACTATACCAGCGGCAACTCCGATGGCGATGACCAGGCACGCCGTAAAAATCCACACCCGCTGTTCCTCGAATCGCGAGGAATCAAGGAAGATGAGGGAAACCATCGCGACAAGAGCCAGGCCAACCAGTACCTGTAGAATAATGCGAAGCATGTGGATGCCTCCAAGGATGGGTTGGGTGAGCGTGCGATGACCGTCCTATGCACTTTCCAAACACTCGCCAAGCATATGCACCGGCCGCTTCAATGAACGCGCCTGGCCCCTTGCGATTTGCCGGAAGTGCCGTCTGCGCCCAGTGGAGAATGTTCTGGAGATACCGCCGCGGTCACCTCGTATGCTCGTCATGGTGATGCCCGCCTTAAGCGGCCAAATCGTCGATGATGGTATGCCGATTGCTCCACGGGATCGACGTGATGTCGTAATTGCGCATGGCCTCAAGCACACCCGACGGAATGGCTCCATCGGTGTCATTCAGAATGGCGTACATCCTTGAATCCGGAGCGCGTGTTTCTTTGGTGTCAAACCATTTAAAGACGATGGTTTCCGCTTCAGACTTGCTCGGGCGTCCAATCGTCTGCACCAACCGTTCCGGCAGCTTTTTACTCTTTGGGATGACGAAATCGAACAGGTGGTCGTATCCACTCTTCCCGGAAAACTTGACGCCGGGCGTATATCTCACTTCGCTGGCTTCGAGCCAGGCAACGACGTCCTCATAGAACAAGCTCAGGACATTTGGCGAAGCAAGATAGAAAAGGTCATTGACTGCGAGCATTGCCTGCACCAGCGAATGCTTCCGCTGAGGAAAATTGTCGGCGGTCGCCGTCACTTCCAACGCGCCCGTGGCCGCATCCTGTCGAACTCCGAATCCATTCAGAGTTTGCTTCAGCAGCGCCTGTCGCTTTGCGGTATCAAGCTTGCAGCCCTGCAACGCAAGGTCATTCAACGTATACGCGTCATCGGTGAGCAGATATCCATTCCTCGTCTTCTTCGCATACATCTGCAAATGGTCATTATGCCGGTCAAGACAAGGCGTAGTGATTTCAACCCAGTCGGCGACTTGGCGAAGGATGGTCTTGTCTTGCAACCAACGCACATAGCGATCCATCAGGGATTGAATCTCGGGAAGTGTGGTGCCGTTCATGTGAACAATCCCCTCTGGATGACCGGTGGTTCAACGATGGAACAAAAGCTGTAAAAACTTTGGAGGAGCGCCCATGCGTCCGTTGTAGTTGCGAACCGGTCGGGTGGCAGCGGTGATGCCCACTTGTCCCCATAACCTTCACGATAGACGTGGATGTGCGGAGCCTGAACAACCTCGCCATCCGGGTTCGTGTGTGGCGGTCCGCCGAAATCAACTCGAACGAGCGGGATCACCTGCCTGGCGCGGTTCTGATACGTTCCTTTTGCCAGATCGATGCGTCCCCGAGACAGATCGAGAATGAACGCCTCCCTCTTGTCGCGCGATGTAAGTCCAAGAGTCAGCCTGGCGCCGGGACCTGGATAGTCATGCGATGTGTCATCCATGCGAATCTTTTCCATTGCGATGAATGAATCCGCTTCGAGTTGAGTCAAGTCAAGCTCCGCCATGGATGAATCCTACCGCATTCCACCCACCTCGGTCGAGAATACTGGGTTCGTGACGACATACATTGGCTTGCTTCAACAATTTGACGCCTCTTGGCCGCGGAAGTCGCAGCCCTCCTTGCGTGGATAATGATTCCCATCCCCACGACGTTCCTGTGGTCGCCCGGCGGAATTGATTGTGGAATACTCCTCTGATATTGGTTTGCCGGCATGAGGTCCGTTACGATCCGGGTCCTATCGAGTTCCTGAATCGCTTTCCACTAAGTTGGAGAAGCCTCATGGACATTAAAATTGTTCTCTTGGTAATCGTCCCGTCGCTCGGTGGCTGCGCCACTCCGGTGCGCGCGCCGAGCGATGCCCAACTGATCTGGTACGGCCGATTGGATCAATCCGGAAATATCCCGCTTCCGTCGGCGCGGGGACAAGTCTATTTCGTCGATGATGCCAGCGGACGGGTGATTTCAGTTCAAACGATCGGCGAGTCAGACACAAAGCCGGCCGTGGATCCCTCGATTCTTCCCATGCACAATGCATACCGCATCTATTTTGTGAAGGATGCCACAACGGCCCCGGCGACGCGGCCCGCCTCAAGACCGAAGCGGGGACCTTCAAATGGGGCAACCCCATAGCGTCCGCACCCCATGCGGCCAATTGACCTCCATCACAACGCAGGCCGCAGAGGGCTGCGAAACGTGCGAAACTTTGCAGCTGGGCATGCAGAGAAAAAGGGTCCGCGGAGGTGACTCTACGCGCTGATTACCATAGGGTCCGTCACGCGCGCCATTTGGTATGAACGCGCCTTTGCTGACAAAAGGTCCGTGGGACGGACCCTACGAATCCTCTTCGCGCCCTTCGTTTCCTCGTGGTTCCTATTATTCCTTCTCCGTACCCTCCGTGGTGAAGCTCTGGATGCAAAACATCGAACCGTTGCCTTCACTGCCCACTGCCCACTGCACACTGCCTACTTTCCCCCCCATCCAACACTCGCCTCTTCCCACGGTATAGACAATCGGCACAATGGTCGCGGGCTGAACGGGAACAAATTGCCGTCGTGACGAACTGGTCCTTTGACATCCTCCAGCAGACCGGCGTTTGGGTCTGGGTGTGCGTGGCGGCGGCGGTCGTGCTGGCCAGCTATGCGCTCGCGGGGCGGGTGTGGGATCGGCGGCGGGGATGGGCAATCACCACGCTCATCGCGGTGGGCATCGGGGGGACGATCATCGTGCTGGCGAGCCAGGCGCTCCGCCGACCGGCGGGGGGAATGGTCTGGACGTTCATCCTCCTGGCGATTTTATCGCTTGTCTTTTATCTCAACCTGGAAAAGCAGCTCGACCCGCGACGGATGGGGACGTTGCTGGCGATGCGAATCCTCGCGCTGGCGCTCCTGGTGCCGATGCTGTTTGAGCCGGTGCTCAGGTATGTCTCACGCCCGAAACCGGAGAAGCCGCTGCTGTTTTTGATCGACGCCAGCGGGTCGATGAGCTTTCCGGACGTGCAGAACGGGCCAAGCCGGATTCAGTCGGTCTGGCAGACGCTTGGGCCGCAGTTGCCGAAGGTCGATGAGCACTTCGTGCCGTATTTTTTCACGTTCGCAACCGATGTCCATGAACTCAAGTCGCCCCAGGAACTGGCGAAAACCGAAGCGGACGGGAAGGCGACGGACATCGTTGAGGCGATCAGCGGGGCGCTGGCGAAATTGCAGGGCGTACCGCATGGAGATGAGGCACAGGTCGTGCTCATCAGCGATGGGATCGACAACGTCTCGGCGGATGTGATTGACGCCGTGCGCGGGTCGCGGCGGGCGATTCACACGGTGGCCGTCGGCTCGCCTCAAACCGAGCCGGCGACGCTGGCGAACATCGCGGTGGACAACGTTGAATCGCCGGGGGATTTCGTCGTCGGACACATCACGAACGTGACGGCGACGATCAAATCGACGGCGCTGCCCAATCGGGTGGTCGAGGTGAAACTGGCGCCGGTGGACAAGGATGGCAAGGTGACGGGGCAGGTTGTCAGCAAGAGCCTCGTCCTTCAACCCGACCCGCAGGGGCAGCGGGTGGAGTTGCCCTACAAGCCGGACGCGGTGGGCGTGGTGCGGCTGGCGGTGTGGGTGGACCCGGTCGCGGGGGAGCGAAGCACGGTGGACAATCGGCAGGAGTTTCAGGGCTTGGCGCTCGATCCGCGGATGAAGGTGCTCTACGTCGAAGGACGGGCCCGCCCGGAATACAAGAGCCTCAACCGGGCGCTCGCAACCGACCCGAATATCGAAGTGGCGAGCCTTCTTCGCATCCAGGCGGATCGCTTCGCCGCGGCGGGGAGCGTCGACGGGGAACCCTTCAAGCAGATGCCGACGACGCCCGAGCAGTGGAAACAATTCGATGTGATCCTTCTGGGAGACCTCGACGCCAGCTTCCTCGGCGGCGGGCGCGAGGCGGCCATCGAGCAGATGGTCCTCGACGGCGGCGGACTGCTCATGATCGGCGGTCAAAACAGCTTCGGGCCCGGCGGATATCAGGACACGGCGATCGAAAAGGCTTTGCCGGTGTTCGTCGGCGGGCTCAAGTCGGGACAGGAGAAGACGCAGTTTGTCCCGGAACTGACGGCGGCCGGCGTGACGAGCCCCATCTTCGAAGGGCTCACTGATTGGTTTGATTCGCCAGGGAAAAAGGCGAGCAAGGAATTGCCCAAGCTTCGCGGCAACGTGATCGTTCCCAAGCCCAAGAGCGGGGCGCAAGTGCTGCTGGTTCATGCCGATCGGCCGGGACCAGATGGCCAGCCGCAGATCGTGCTGGCGGTGCAGCGGTATGGGAAAGGACGCAGCGCCGCGTTCACGGCCGACACAACCTATCTCTGGTACCTGCCCCTGTCGGGCATGGGACAGGAAAGCCCGTACAAGACGTTCTGGGGGCAGCTTGTGCGTTGGCTCGCGGGGGAGGATGTGCGCAACCGCCAGCACGGCGCGGGGGTTGAGGGGCTGCTCAACAAAAGCCTGTATCAACTGGGCGAAAGCGTGCGGGTCAGGGCGCTGGTGCGGGATGAAAAAGGGAACGCGACACGGTATGCGCAGGTAAACCTGTCGCTGACGCGCAGCGAGGATGCGGGGACGGAGAAGGCGAAGACGCCGCAGATCTTTCCGCTCGCGCCGTCGGCGACGCGAACGGGAATGTACGATGTGACGATCCCCACCCCGGCCAAGGGGCATTACAAGGCGGTGTTGACGGCAAGCAAGGATGGAAAAGAACTGGGCAAGCAGGAGCTTGAGTTTTCCGTCATCGCCCCGGCCGAGGAGATGCTCAAGATCGCGGCCAATCCCAAACTGATGACCTCCATCGCCTCGGCAACCAATGGCTTCAGCTATCCCTTGGCACAATTGCCGTCGCTCGTCGATGAACTGATCCGCACTGATACCACAACGTCCAAGGCAAAGCAGCAGGTCGTGCCGCTGGACAACTGGATCCGCTCCGCCGCGGCGCTCTCCGGCCATGTGCCGGAATGGGATAAAAAGTATGACCTCCCGACCCAAGGCGCGCTCGTCATCCTTCTCCTCGCAGGAGAATGGATCCTTCGTCGCAAATGGCAATTGCCGTGATTTATTTTTCGTGGCATGGGCACCCCGCCCATGTGGGACTTACTCCCACGCTACCCGCTGAGTTGAATGGTTTTGTAGGGTCCGTGGTACTCCGCGGACCATCGTTCCACCGCTGCAATGGTCCGCGGAGTACCACGGACCCTACAAACTGCGACGGTAGTGGCAGTTGCCGCGACTTGGTCCGCGTGGCATGGGCGGCCCGCCCATGTGGTGGGTACTCCCAAACCAATTGTTGTATTGGGACGACTACAACGATGCATGAGTCAAATGCAAGACATGGGCGGGCCGCCCATGCCACGTAGGGATCGCGCCGTCACACGCCCATCCGCTCATTTGAACACGCTGAAATATTCCTCAAAGAAGGCATCGCGATCGACGCGGCGGGCAATGCGGTTGACGTGCTCGGGAGGCGGGGGATCGCCGGGCTTGCGCGGGGTGGCGGTGGCGCTGGGGAAAAAGTGGGTGCGCCCCCAGAAATTGGGGTCGCGGTCGATCGGCACTTCGATGATCCCCTCCTCGTAGGTGCAAATCTCCGGTTTGAAGATCAGCGCCCCGGCCAGCGGATCGTGAAATGTGATCTTGGCGTCGGGATGCTCGTTGAACCAGACCTCCGCCATCTCAAGGACGACATTGAGCGGATTGGCCCTGAAGCGCGGGCGCACCTCCGCCGCCGCCATCTGACATTGCCGCGTCACGTCAAGCCCGACGCTCAGATGATTCGGAAGCGGGCGACGGTAGATCATCTGCGTGGCGATCGGATCGACGCGGCAGTTCCATTCCGTGCAGGGGAACGCTGGATAAAAGATGCCGGCCATCGAGACGATCTGCTTGAGCAGGCCCGGGATTTCCGGGTCGATGGCGAAAAGAAGCGCGAGATTGGAATACGGACCGATGCTCAGGAGCGTGATCTCGCCAGGGCGGCTGCGGATCGTGCGGCGGAGAAATTCGATGGCCGTGGCGCTGGGGAAATCGGTCGAGGGATTGCGCCGCGCCAGCGCCGCGAACTGCGGCACGTTCGGCTGGCCGACGCCGTGAAGGATCACATTCGAGGTGCCGGCGTGGATGGGAATGTCGGATCGTCCGGCCTCGTCGCACACCACTTTGACGCACGCCGCGCGTTTTTTCACATCCCCCGTCACCGTCGTCACGCCAACCAGTTCGCAGCGCGGCTGGCGAAGCAGATACGCCAGACATACGGCGTCGTCGATGTCGTTGCCGATGTCGGTGTCGAGCAGAACAGGAATGCGGTCGGACATATCGGTTCTCCAAAGCTATCGTGAATGGTCAGGAGCCGCGCGCAAAGTAAGCGGTCAATCCGACAATCGCTTACGGCTTGCGCGGCTCATTTGTTGCCCGCATCAACGTATCCCTTATCCTGAAAATATCGAATCGCGTCATCGGTGCTTGTAAAAACGCGGGTTGCGGTTTCGGTGATGAACGGGGACGGCGGGCTTTGGCATTGCCAGATGACATACACTTCCTTGCCCCCCTCGAAGGCGTGTTGCAACTCGCGTTCGACGCCCGAGCTGACGGCCGGTTTGCCGCCGGGGAGTTCGGGAACGAGCGAGACGATCATGTCGGACTGATCGACCATCTTGAAGTCGCGCGCGTAAATCTGCCCGAGGATGTCGCCGGAAATGTGCGCCACCTCCGCGGTCTTCAGCGTCACCACATCATCGCACGCGGGAACTTCGATCGTTGTGCGCCCTTCCTGGAGGGCGGCGAGGGACGCGATATGCAGAAGCAGCTCATCGACATCGGCCGGGTCGAAGGTGACGAAATGCTTCTGCATCGTCCGCTTGAATTGGTCGATTTGTCCCAGTGTTTCGGGAAGATCCGCGACGTGCGACATCGGGAAACTGAGGTACATCTTCTTCAGTTGCGGCTCGAACATGAGCCGGCGCATCGTGTCGGTCGTCGGTTCATGGCGGCCGCGCGAGACCATGAAAAAGTGCCCGTGGCCGCGGGCGATGGTCGCCAGGATTTCCGTCGCCAGGATTTCCTCCTCGCGCCAGACCATGATGTCCTTGAGCGAGTGATCGATCTCGTGATCGCGGAGCAGGCGATGGTGGACGCATTCAACATTGTCAACGAGCGTGAAATAGCGGTCGGCGTTGAACGCCTTGAGCTGGTCGTAGTCAAACGCGGCGAAGAGGCCATGCCGCCAGCGGAAGGTGGCGTGGGTGTTGACGATCACATGTTCATGCTCCTCGGCCCGGCGGAGGATTTCCTTGAACACCGCCCGGCGGAGCGTGTTCAATCGCGTGATCGGCAAATTGAGAATCCGCCCGCGCGGGACATCCGGCGCTTCGGCATACATCATCTCCCCCACGTTGCAGAGCAGCACATCCAATCCCGCCGCCTTCGCGCGATCATGCACGGCCTGGAGGTACGGGCCTTTGTCCATGCCGACTTGTCCGGTGACGATCGCTCGCATGGGTGTGAATGATACCCGAAGCGGGTGCGATGAAACGAGGGGACGCGAACTGAACCGGATTTTCCATGCGTATGCCGACGGAATCGCTTATCGTATGGGCGTATGGCTCAGGACCTCACCCCATCGCACGCGCATGTCATCATCGCGGGATTCGGCATTCCCGGCCGGGCCGTCGCGGACCTGCTGCTCAAGCGTGGCATTTCCTTCATCGTCATCGAGCGCAACTCCGAGGTCGTTTCCCGCTGTTCGCAGGGGGAGATTCCCCTGCTCACGGGCGACATTTTGCATGAATCCGTCCTGCGCCAAGCGGGAATCGATCGCGCGACGCTGCTGATCCTCGCAATTCCCGACGACCAGACGAGCGTCGCCGCCGTGGCGCTGGCCAAACGGTTGCAGCCGGAGTTGCCCATCATCGCCCGTTGCGTCTTCACCTCGGCCGGCCTGCAAGCCACCCTGCATGGCGCGGATGAGGTCATCGTTGCCGAGCAGGTGGTCGCGCGCGAGTTCACCCGCCTCGTGGGACAACGCTTCCCCTCTTCGGCATCGCCGGCGACGGGATGAGGGACTGGGCCATGCCTCCCCCACCATTCATGCCGCGAGCACGGTCATTTCAAGAACAACTCAAGCACCGGAACGGCGACATCGGGCTTGCGCTGGGGAAGCGTGATCGTCAGGGCGTCCTTTTGTAACGCAAGTTGGCCGGCGTGCCAGGCATCAATGCCAAGCTTCACCTCCGAGGCATCGTTGAGCAGTTGACCATATTCCACCTTTCCCGCCAGGCCATCCAAATGAAGATATTTATAGGGCCAGGCGAAGATATGCACATACAACGCCTTCTTATCGGGGTTGTAGGTCAGACGACAATCGGCGGGCGTCTTGATCCAATCGGGCGCCTGGGTGCATCCATGGATGCTCCGGCTGTGACGCTTCATCCATTGGCCGATGCCCGTCAGTCGGTCCATCGCACGGGCGTCAAACTCGCCCCGCCCGGTTGGACCGACATTAAGCAGCAGATTGCCGCCTTTGCTCACGCAGTCGATCAGGGTTTGGATCAACTGTTCGGTTGACCGCCAGTCCTGTTCGTCACGATTGTAGCCCCAACTGCCTGAAAACGTCTGGCACGCCTCCCACACAACGGGCACGCCGTTGACCGTAGGCCATTCGCGGGGCTGCGCCTGTTCGGGTGTTTTGAAATCCCCCACACCGGGCAGGTCCAGCCGGTCATCGATCAGGATGTTCGGTTGCAACTGGCGGATCAGCTTGTACAGCTTCGCGCTTTGCCAGTCATCACGCCCCTTGCCCGACTCCGGCCCCTTTCGATCGCCGGGGTAACTAAAATCATACCAAAGTATGTCAACGGGCCCGAACTTCGTCAGCAATTCCCGGGTTTGATTATATAGATATTGCGCGTACTTCCCTTGATCCCGGCCCCGGTTCATCTTCGCCCGATCCGGGTGATCCCGATACGGGCCTTTCTGCGTGTCCAGCACATAATGGGGATGATGCCAGTCGAGCAGCGAGTGATAAAAACCCGTACGCAGCCCCCGTTCGCGGAACGCCTCCACCATCGGCTTGAGCAGATCCCGCCCTGCGGGGGTGTTGGTTGATTTGTAATCGGTGTACTTGCTGTCCCACAGGCAAAAACCCTCATGGTGCTTGGTCGTGATGACGAAGTACTTCATGCCGGCGTTGGCCGCGGCATCCGCCCACAGCTTCGGCTCATACAAATCGGGATCGAAGTGTTTGAAGTAAAGTTCATACTGCTCGTCGCCCATGCGTTCCCTGTGCTTCAGCCATTCATGCCTGGCGCCCATCGAATAGAGGCCCCAATGAATGAACAGTCCAAAGCGATCCTTCACAAACCAGGATGTGTCCCCCCCATTGCTCGGCCGCGTCTTTCCAGATTGTTTTGCCATGGCGGCAGAGTATAGAGCGGGACAAGCTGAATTCCAGAAATCCTCCCATGCGCTGCCGACGCGTCACCACACCCCGACGCGGTGCGCCAACGAAGCCGAAGGCAAATTATCTCACCAGTTGCAGCGGAATGCGATCCCCGGCCGAGGTCTCATGCGGTGGTCGTGGTGTGCCACGGCGAAAGAACAAAGCGCTGACGAGGAAGGTCACGACGAGATTGGCGATAACGGAATAGAGAGCCGCGTAGCCGGGGAATGTCCATCCAAAGAAATGCAACGGATAGACGGCGGTGGTGAATCCCTGCGCCGCGGCCATCCAGGTCCCCAAACCCGTACCCACAATCCATCCGGCGATCAGCCCCTGCCGGCGCATCCAGGGGAGGTAGAGGCTGAGCATCAACGCGGGAAAGAGCTGGATGATCCAGATGCCGCCGAGAAGTTGAAATTGAATGGCGAACTCGACCGGCACGCCGAGAATGAAGGCGATCGCGCCGACTTTGATCAGCAGTGAGACAAGCTTGGCGACGAACGTTTCCTCACGCGGCGTCGCATTCTTGCGCAGAGGGAGATACAGATTGCGCGCGAAGAGATTGGCCGCGGCGATCGACATGACGGCGGCGGGAACCAACGCGCCGATGGCGATGGCGGCCAGCGCGACGCCCGCGAACCAGCCGGGAAAGGCATGGAGAAACAACGCGACGACCGCATAGTTGGGCCCATAGGCTTTGAACCCGTCGGCGAACTGCGGCATGTGCTGCACATCGGCGACATAGGCAAAGTATCCGAGCATCATCACCAGCCCAAGAACGATCGTGTACATGGGAAGTAAAGCCATGTTGCGTCGAACCACCCGCCCGGATTTGGCCGCGAAAATGCCGGTGGTCGCGTGCGGATAAAGAAACAGCGCCATCGCCGAACCCAACGCCAGGGTGATGTAGGCGCTGACGGCTGCGGTATTGTGCGAACTCGTCGCAAGCACCTGCTTGTTCGCTGGGAGCGTTTGAAAAATATGGGTGTACCCGCCGAGCTGCGAGGGGATCATGATGACGGCGGCGATGATGACAACATAGATCAGGGCATCCTTGACAAGGGAAATGGCGGCCGGCGCCCGCAAGCCGCTTGTGTAGGTATATGCCGCGAGAATGAGGAAGGCGATGATGAGTGGAAGGTCACCGGAGAACGCGCCCGTGGGCAGGCCAAGCCCCGCGAGGGCGACTTCCATGCCAACCAGTTGCAGCGCCAGATACGGCAAAGTGGCGAAGATGGCGGTGATCGCCACAAGAACGCCAAGCGTTCGACTTTGGAAGTGACCCTGGACGAAATCGGCGGCGGTGACATAGCCATTGCGATGCGCGACTTCCCACAGCCGCGGAAGTGTGACAAAACCAATCACGAACGCGATCAGCGCATAGGGAAGCGCGAAAAATCCGATCGCGCCGGCGCCGAAGACGAGGGCGGGGACGGCGATCAAGGTGTAAGCGGTATATAAGTCGCCGCCCAGGAGAAACCAGGTCACGATCGTGCCGAATCGCCGCCCGCCCAGGCCCCACTCATCAAGTTGCGTGAGGTCTCCCTTGCGCCAATGGGCGGCGATAAACCCAATGACCGTGACGAGAACAAACAAGGCGACAAAGATGACAACGCCCGCGGTGCTCATGATTTAATTGCGCCCCCCGATGGTGCGATGGGCGATCGCCGTCGCCGCGGCGGCAACGATCACCCAAACCATCTGAAACCAGATGAAAAACGGCAAGCCCATCAGCCGGGGCGTCAGCCGGTTGTAAAACGGCGCACCAAGCGCCACAACGCACACGAGCGCCAAGACCATGTATATCAGGATGTGCCGCCAGTATCGCTTCAACGATGGACTCCTTGCCGGGCTGATGAAGTGGAGAGTATATCCACAACCGGCAAGAATTAGCGCATGGAAGCGCCCCCATCGACGCGCCGATCCGACCCAACACTCATGCGGATTGGCCCTCCGAAGGCCCACCGCCCATCCCTATTGCGCGGATGCGGCATCGAGACGCCGCTGCTTTTGAGCCTCATACAGGTTTTGCGGCTGTAGCTTTTCGGGCGGGATGGCTTCCCACCACAAGCCGGTGGCGCTGGTTTTGGAGGGACGGCTGGTCCTGACGCCGACAAAGTTGAGCAACGGCGGACCATAACTTGCCGGCGGGGGAGATTGGTCGCGGTCGGCGCGGATGTTCCACCAGGTGCTCCAGGCGCCTGAGGCACGGCCGAGGTTCTCACCGCCGCCGTGACGCCAAAGGCGTGTGCCCTTGCCACAATCAATATCCGTGAAGAGGTTGGCATACGGCGCGCGGGCGTGGTTATCGAAGCACAGGTCGATCCCCGAGCCATGCGACACGACGTTGCCCGAAGCACTGTTGCTCGTGGTGATGTCGTGGATGAAGCGGGTGTTGAAGCGAAAGTTGGTGACCAGATTATCGAACGCAAGCGCCATGCCATGATGCCCTGTGGCGTGCCGCTGCTTGTCGGCCTTGCGGTCCGAATCATAGACCAGTCCATCGACCGTGCAGAAGTAGCCATTCATGAAGATGCCGCTGTCGGCGTTGAGAATTCGCAGGTCGCGCGCCCAGCAGTCGATGACGCCGGCGAACATGAGGGCGTTATACCCCATCTCCGTGAAATGGCCGCGGTAAGGTGTGTTGGAAAACTCAATGCTCAGGTGTTCGATGCCGGCCTCACGAACGGCCGGTTCGCACAAGCGGATTTCGGGCGTCCAATCGGGGCGTACGTCGGTTCGGAGCGGACGGTCGATGACTGTCGTTGCCCCATCCATACGGACGACGCGGGCGACAAACCGGATCGCAAATTTTTTTATGTTGGAAATGTTCGAGGGGTCGTCGGCGTACAGGTAGCGGACCATTGACTGGTCGGCCGGATCATGCTGGTAAATGACAATCCGCTGACCCGGTTGCGGAGGCTCGGTCCACTTGACCTGCAGCGCAGTGCCGCCACGACGGGCGTTGGCGGTGACCGATCCGATGACGGGGAGCGCGGTCGTGTTGCGAATCTCGATCAATCCGCCGCTCCACGAATACCTGCTGGTGGGCCGGCCGTCGCTGTTCTTCGTGTGCTTGGCATTGAGGGTTTGCAGCGGGACGGGGAAAAAGAGCGTCGTTTGATCCGTGCCTTGTCCTCGCAAAACGACGCCGGGCTTCGTGATGAGGAGCTGGCGCGTGATTTTATATCGGCCGGCGGGGATCAGTATCGCTCCCTGTTTGATGGTGGCGATCGCTTTTTCAAAAGCCGCCGTGTCGTCGGCTTGCCCGTCACCGACAGCACCCAGGTCACGAACGTTGAGCACGACCGGCGGCGTGGGAAGCGGATCCTTGCCTTCGTGATATCCGGCGTACGAAAAGTCGGGCAACCGGCTCTGCGGTGACCATTTTTCCCCATGCTCTCCCCACAGGCCCGATGTTTCGGCAAGAACAGTCGATGAGCAAACCAGCGAGAACAGCAAAATCCAGCTCGTCCGGAGCATCATGTAGCCTCCTTTTGTTTTTTCGCGTTGAGTTACAAATATCAATAGCCACTGATAGGCAGATCGTTGAAAAAGTGCAAAAATAGACCTAACCGATGCTGTCAACGAGCCGCAAAGCGACACGCGATACTCCTTTTGAATGCGTTGGACTCGGCTTGCTCTCCCTCGGATGTTCCGTTACGTTTTGTGCCTGAATTCTTCGGGCGGCGCTTGAATCACAGGGCATGGCGCCTTCACCCCATTTATGGTTTCCTGTTTGGAAGGAGCTTTCGTGCCTCCGCAATTTAGTCGTTCCACGCATTTATTCACCAGCGAATCGGTCACCATGGGGCATCCGGACAAGGTTGCCGATCAGATCTCCGACGCCATCCTTGATGCGCTCCTGGCGCAGGATCCCAAGTCGCGTGTCGCGTGCGAAACGCTTGTGACAACGGGACAGGTCATCCTGGCGGGCGAAGTGACGACCAAAGGGTACATCGACGCGGCACAGATCGCGCGGGACACGATCAAGGAGATCGGGTACACCCATCCGGACATCGGCTTCGACTACCAAAGCTGCGGCGTGTTGTCCGCCATTCACTCGCAGTCGCCCGACATCGCGCGCGGCGTGGATCACGCCGAGGACAACCAGCGCGAGCAGGGCGCCGGCGATCAGGGTCTCATGTTTGGATACGCGGCCCGCGAGACGGACATGCTGATGCCGCTGCCGATTCACCTGGCGCATCGGCTGGTTGAGCGGCTGGCGGCGGTGCGGATGAACGGCAAGATGCCGTGGCTCCGCCCGGACGGCAAATCGCAGGTCACGGTGAAGTACGTCAACGAAAAGCCGGTCGCGGTGCATACGGTCGTCATCTCGACCCAGCACGATGAATCAGTGCTGGACCGCAAAAAGGACACAATCACGGAAAAAGCCAAGCGGCAGATCATCGAAGAGGTGATCCGCCCCACCATTCCCAAAAAGTTCTGGAATGACGACATCATTTTCCACATCAATCCGACCGGAAAATTTGTAGTCGGCGGCCCGCACGGAGACACGGGGTTGACAGGCCGGAAGATCATCGTCGATTCCTACGGCGGGCGCGGCGCCCACGGAGGCGGCGCGTTTTCAGGCAAGGACCCGTCGAAGGTCGATCGATCCGCGTGCTACATGGGTCGTTACATCGCCAAAAACATCGTGGCGGCGGGATTGGCCGACGCGGCGGAGGTGCAACTGGCGTACGCCATCGGCGTCGCGAATCCTCTAAGCGTGACCGTGAGCACGGAAGGAACGGCGCGTATTCCCGAGGATCAGATCGGGGAACTGGTCAAGGCGCACTTCAAATTGACCCCACGCGAGATCATCAAGACCCTGGACCTGCTCAAGCCCATCTATAAGAAGACGGCGCGGCACGGACACTTTGGGCGCACACCCGGCGCGGATGGATCTTTCTCCTGGGAGAAGACCGACAAGGCCGCCGCACTGGCCAGGGCGGCGGGACTGCCGGCGCCCAAAACGAAGTAGGCGCTCGTGGCCATCGAGCATCGGTCCGTGAGGACACCGGCGGATATCGCCGGACTCCGGGTTGATCCGTCAGGCCGGATCACTTGAACGCAAATGCCCTGAACGATCGTTCAGGGCATTCTTTTGACCATCCGTGTGGATTGACGCGAATCACCATTGGTCCGCATCCGCCGTTTATGATCCACGGCGCGTTGCTCGAAGCGAGTGCTTCGCCATTGTTCTCACCCACCCGAAAAAAGTGAGCAGCCACGCCGCCAGTGCGATGTAAATGAACGTATGGGCGATGGGCTCGATGATGCTGACGTGAAGCACGGCCGCCAGACGCCAGGTGCAGGCGGTGTACATCCCCAGCGGGAAGACCGCACCCCAGTAAAGCGGATCATAGGTCACGGGAAATCGGCGGTACAAATGTCGCCAGGCGCCAAGCAGGATCAGCATCGGAATCCACCACGTCGCCGTCGCCCAGAACGCAAGCGTCATGCCTTTGATGAATGGCATCAGCTCCCGCACCAGCCGCGAATGCTCCGCGCCGGCGATGAGCATCGTCCCGGCCAGCGTCGAAATCGCCACCGCGCCCATGTTGATCCAGTACGGCGGCGCAAGGTCCGATGGGTTCAGCGTGAAAAAGGTGTACCGATAAAAAATAAGCGAGATGATCCAGATGTAGAGCATCCCCGCGCCCAGCCAGACGATCAGACAAAACAGCAGCACATGCTCCTGGCTGGCGCCGAAGAACGGCGAAAGCTGTGCCCCCAACACCACCACCGATTGCGACGCGACAACCGGCAGCAGCCAGCCCCCATTGATCCCCTCGGCCAATCCCGGCTTGCTCTCCTTAACCGTCAGAATCGTGATGATCCCATAGATCAATATCGCCAGCAGCGCAATTCCCACCGCCCACAGCCACGCCGCGATCATCCACGCGCCGCCGACGATCAGGAACTGACTTCCCAAAACGCAGGTGCCGGCGATCGTCGTGAAGAATCCAACGCTGCGCCCGTGATGCGAGAGGTCCGCCCGAACATTTTTGGGATAACGAACGCAGCGCAGGATGAGCAACACCCAGAGCGCGCCATACACCGGGATGTTCAGCCAGAACAGCGCCCGCCCGATGGCGATGAATCCCAGAAGATGCGAGGCGATGGAAACGATTCCCGTCGCCATGACCATGGCGAAGTACGCCGGATGCAGCGACGCCAACCCGCCCGGCGCGGTCACGCGAAGTGATGGTGCGCCGCCGGGGGTTGAAACGCCGCTCAACGGCGCACCCGTTCAATGACGTCGAGGTAACGCATCAAACCGAGGTTGAGCACAAGGCAGAAGATGCTCGCCGCCGCCGCCGGCCAGATGACCGCCTCATCCCCGCCGAGGTAGGCGTTCATCGTCGCCGTCAGCAGCCAAAGCTGCAAAATGACGAGGATGAGGATGAAGGCGAGCATCCCGTACATGATCGTCGTACGCTGATCCCGCGTGAATGGTCGCTTGGCGCTCATACCGTCCTTCTTTCAACGCCCGTGGCGTAAATGTCGTCACCCTTCACGCTCAGCATGATCCGAGGCAGGGGACGCGGCGGTGGACCGGCTGTGCGCCGGCCGGTGTGCAGATCGAAAATCCCCTCATGGCATGGACACCACAAGATCCCCTCGTTGATCCGAGGCACCACCGCGCACGACAGGTGCGTGCATTTCTGGCTGTACGCCAGCAGCTTTCCCGGTGCCGTGTGGATGAGCAGGCAATCGTCGTGCGCTTCGGGATATTGAAACACCAGCGACTCCCCCACCGGCAACGCCGACAGCGTGGCGATCTTCCGGATCGGCGGATTGCCCCGGCGCTTCCGCCAGACATTCTGCATCCCGATCCAAAGCTGCCCGATGGCGAACGCGGCGCTGGTCAAAACGAGAAACTTCGTGAAATCCCGACGCGCCACATAGGTGTCCTGCGGCCAATCGATCGGGAAATCCTTCCGCCACTGCGGCTGATCCTGCGCCGGCCGCCCGTCGGGAGCGCGTGTAATCTGCTCGGGATCGTGCAGCGGCCGATGGGTCACCGGCGGCATGATTCCCGCCAGCGGAGCATGCGGTTCCATCTCATCGGTTGCTGGCCGAGAAGGTGCAACGTGATCGGTGGGTGGTGACGCCATGTCTCGCTTCCCCAGTTAGATCTCGACCTCAGAAAACGGGTCATCGACACCCGCAACATCCGATGCGGCCGGCGATTCATCGCCGGATACCGCCAGCGACACGCTCCGGGCGGCGGGCTTTTCGTTCATCGCATCCAGCACATCAATGTGCGCCGCCGGCGTCGCGCCATTTCGCGGCACCATCATCGCCACGCGGGTCGTAATCGTCTGATTCCCGAACTGAAAATTGTTGGTCGGCACGGATCGCGGCCGCAGCGCGTCGATCTCCTGCCGCGTTCCGAAAAAGAGCGCCTGGCTCGGGCAGACCGCCGCGCACATCGGTTTTTTGCCCACGCTGCTGCGGTCATAGCACATGTCGCACTTCATCATGAGCTGTTGATCGTCGTAGACCTCCGGCACGCCGAACGGGCACGCGAGCACGCAGTTGCCGCAGGCGATGCAGCGCGGCTTGCGGGCGCTTTGCACGACGCCATCGGCCGTCCGCTTGATCGCGTCGGCCGGGCATACCTCGGCGCAGGTCGGCTGGTCGCAGTGCATGCAGATGACCGGCACCGTCTGCGTCGAGCGGCTGCGCTCGACGTATTCCAGGTGGATCATCGTGTGCCCCTTGTGCGTGTCGCACTCGGTGCACGCCTGCACGCACGCCTTGCATCCGATGCACCGGCTTGGGTCGATATAGAAATTGAGATTCGCGGGAACAGGCATGGCCGGAGTATACCCGGATGAGAGGCGGAGAACAGTGGGAAGTGGGCGGCGGGCGGTGGCATTTTGTCACGCCGTGGATTTTACTGCACACTGCCCACTGCCGACCAATTCTTGTAGGGTCTGTGGTACTCCGCGGACCATTTCTCCCGTCGAGAGAATGGTCCGCGGAGTGCCACGGACCCTACACAATTCAATCCTTCACCAGCACCGTGCTCTTGCCATCGACGAGCAGCGCATACACCAGCTCGATGTCGGCATCGCGCAGACGAATGCATCCGTGGGATGCCTGCGTGCCGATCGTGTTCGGCTCATTCGTGCCGTGAATGCCGTAGGATTGCTGGCCGACCGCGTTGCCATGCAGCCCCGTCAGCGCGATCCAGTAATGACCGAGCGGATTGTTCGGATCACCCGCTTCAACGGGCTTCAAGTCGGCGACGCCCCAGAACTTCGGGTTCTTCAACTTGCCGCCCTGCTGCACTTCCCACAGACCCGTCGGCGTCGAGTCATCCTTCCCCAATCCCACGCCAAGCGTCGTCACATAAAGTGAACCTGGCTGGCCGGGCAACGCCTTCAGATAGACATCGAGCGTGAACTCCTTCTTGTTGACCACCGCATGAAACGGCCCATTGATCACCTTGATCGTCTGCCCGGCCCGCAGGCTGCGAGGCGAGACGTTGTTGATCTTCGCAAGCAATTCCCACGTGACGTTGTGAGAGGCCCCGATTTTCGCCAGCACGCCCCCCGGCGGCACCTTGAATGTTCCGGCATATTGATCGTCTGGAAAGACACGCGGCGAGAAGAAAACCACCTTGCTGATCTGAGCGAGCATCGCCTTGGCTTGCGCATCATCGGCATCACTCAACTTTCCGCTTTGCAGCGCATCGTTGAGCAGCCTTCGGGCTTCAAGCAGATTCCCGGCGTCCAACTGGGTCTTGCCGTCGTGAAGCGCCGCGCTCACGCTCTCGGCCGACATCGCGGGCCGCGCCGCCGGCGCCGGCGAGGCGTTGCCGGTCGCCGCAACGGGTGGCGTCGCCGGGGCCTCCGCTTGATTGGCGACATTGGTCTGTGACGTGCCGGGACTTTCGACCGCCGCCTTGACCGGCGTCTGATCGGCGCCAGCGACGGCGGGTGTCGCGCCGGCGGCATTGACCACCGGGGGCGCGGGTTTGATCGTTGACGCCTCGGCCACCGCCTTGCCGCGGGTCAGGTTGTGAATGGTGAAGATCGCTCCGAGGACCAGGGCAATCACCAGGACCACGATGAGGGCGCGGCTGAAGCGCGCTCGATTTCGTCGCATGAGAACCTCCTTGTTCTCCATCGGCAGGCGGGCCCGCAAGAATGACTCGTTGCATCGGGCAACGACGGGCGGGTCACTGACCAAGGACTGTTATTTCGCTTATTTCTGCTCAATGCAGTTGGACGCAAACCGCCGAATCGATCTGTCCGTCACAAGCATACTAAGGGGCACATCATGGTCAAGGGTGGGCAGTTGCCCGACCACCTGCTCCTCGAAGCCCAATCCACACGACAATCCCACAAACTCCGGCTGCGAAAGGAACCGGTCATAAAACCCCATCCCCCGCCCGATCCGTTGCCCACCGGCCGTGAACCCCAGCCCCGGCACGATGACCAGATCGATCAAATCAACCGGCACCGGATTGCCCGCGATCGGCTCGCGCATGCCCGGCGCGGTGGTCTCCAGTCCAGCGCTGAGGCTGGTGATTTCGATGGGCAGCATCCGCCGCTGGTCCCATGCCACCTTCGGCGCGACCACCGTCTTCTCCTCCTGCCATGCCCGCAGCGCGATGGCGGCGGTGTCCACCTCCAGTGGCATGCTCAGGTAGACCATGACCACCCGCGCGACCTTGAACTCCGGACTGCGCGTGAGCAGTCCACACGCCGCGGCGCTCTTGGCTTTGCGCTGTTCATCATTCATCACCGCCAGCATTTCCCGCAGGTGCTTTCGAACGGCTGGTTTGCTGTTGCTCTCCACCATCACTTCTCCTGGTTCACGCGCGGCGCATCGGTACTGGGCGGCTTGCTCCCATCGCCTCCCTGCTGCGCCGCATCCCGCCGCGCTCGCAACACCGCCAGCCGGGTTGCGATCTCCGCTTCGTATCCCCGATTCACCGGCTCATAATAGGTTCTACCGATTCCCAGATACTCTTGTTCGCTGAATCCACATGGAAAATCATGGGCGTATTGGTATCCCTCGCCATGGCCGAGGCGCTTAGCGCCTTTGTAATGCGCATCCTTCAGATGCACCGGCACCGCGACCGTTCGCCCTTCGCGGACATCCTTCATCGCGCCCCAGATCGCCAGCGCCGACGCGTTGCTCTTGGGCGCTGTCGCCATGTAAATCGCCGCCTGGCCAAGTGTCAACTGGGCTTCGGGCATCCCCACTTTTTCCACGACCTCAAACGCCGCCGTCGCGACAAGCAACGCCCGCGGATCGGCGTTGCCGATGTCTTCGCTGGCGAGAATGGCGATCCGCCGGGCGATGAAACGCGGATCCTCCCCCGCCTCCAGCATCCGCGCCACCCAATAGACCGCCGCGTCCGGATCGCTCCCGCGCATCGATTTGATCAGGGCGCTGGCCGCATCGTAATGCTCATCGCCCGTTCCATCATAAACGATCGCCTTGCGCTGGATCGATTGCTCCGCGACATTCAGATCGATCGAGATCGTTTTATTTTGATTGCCCTCTTCCGCCGGCACCGCTTCGCGCAGTTGCGACAATACCGCCACTTCCAGCGCCATCAACGCCCGACGGGCGTCGCCATCACTCGTCGTCGCCCAGTGGCTGATCGCTTCGGGGGTGATGTCGATCTTCAGTTTGCCAAACCCGCGCTCCGGATCGGCAATCGCCCGCTGCAAAAGCGTGATGATCTCCTCTTCGCTCAGCGCCGCGAATTGAAAAATCTGGCTCCGGCTGATCAGCGGCGAGTTGACCGCGAAAAATGGATTCTCCGTCGTCGCGCCGACAAGCAGCACCAGCCCCGCTTCGACATCCGGCAGCAAAATGTCCTGCTGCGCCCGGTTGAAGCGATGAATCTCATCGAGGAATAGGACGGTTCGCTGGCCGCTGTGCCCGAGGCGTTCCCGCGCCGCATCAAGGATCGCCCGAACCTCCTTCACCCCCACCGCCGCCGCGTTGACCTGTTCAAAGTGACTCTTGCTGTAATGGGCGATCAACTGCGCCAGCGTCGTCTTCCCCGTCCCCGGGGGCCCGTAAAACAGCACGCTCGTCAGCCGATCCGCCTCCAGCATCCGCCGCAGCAGCTTGCCGGGACCCAGGAAATGCCCTTGCCCCACGAACTCATCCAGCGTCCGCGGCCGCATCCGCGCCGCCAGGGGCGCCGCCCGCTGAAGATTCTTGTCCCGCACATCCTGAAACAAATCCATCGGATCAACTCCTCCGCACACCGCCACGCGAGATCGTACCACAGCGGCGAAAATCAGTCCTCCGTGCGAAAAGATGACGTGCGCGGCACCGACCTTTGGGTGATTTCAAAGACTTGTGAAGCGGACTCAGTCGTCGCGCTGCCTTTTCGGCGTTTAAGTTCATAAGGCCGGTGCAGGCTGCAAATGGGTTCGTTAAAATAGGTTACGGATACATTTTTAGTACAATCGTTGGCTTTGATGCGGACAAGCGGTTTTGGAGTTGACTGGGAGGGGTTCAGCATTTCGAACGTAATCTTCATTTGTAAAAATATTGCCTTGCATCATCCGGGCTCTAGTATACAATGAAGAATGAGCGTCGCGACACATTCGCTTCACTGGAGCAGGAGGTACGGATTATGGGCATCGCCATGAATGAATCGGATTCGATCAATCCCGCACACAAGCACGCACTCCATCGGCACGGTCGATGCGCGTTGACGGCGCTGGCATTTGCGGCGTGCGCCGGGATGGGAGCGGCGTCGGCGCTGGCAAACAGCACCAACTGGGTGACGGCAGCGCAAGACGGCGACTGGGGTAATTATAAAAACTGGGCCGGCATCTCAAACGCCTCGGAAGTTCCCGGCAACACGAGCACCGGCGTCACCGGAACCAACGACACCGCCTCATTCTGGTACAACAGCAACTTCAATGGCGTGGTGGTGGATTCGGGGCGCACCATCGGCGCCTTGAGCTTCGGGTCGAATATCGGTCCCTACGTTTTCACGGGTCAGACGCTGACGGTGGCGCGGGCTTCGGGGAACGCCACGATCAACGCTTCGGCCCCCGGCAACGGCCAGCCGGATCGTGTGATCAACTTCAACATGCCGTTGGATTTGAAAACAACCACAACGATCAGTGCCGTTCCCGGGCGGACATTTGCCTTCAACGGCGCCATCGACTCGACGAACCAAATTAATGTTGGGGGCACCGGCACGGTGATTTTCAACAGCGCCATCACCTATCCCACCACTCCACCCTCCTACGGCATACAGATGAGTGGCGGCGGCGCGACGGTCAAGTTGACCGCGACCGGCGTCATGTCGCAAAACCAGTTTCGGATGTCCGGCGACAGTACCGCGATCATTGACGCGACCAATGCCATGACCGGGGCAACCAATCCCGCCATCGGGATGTCGGCGGGCGCCACCGTGTCGCTGATGGAAATCAAGCATGCCCAAAGCTACAGCGGGATCACGTTCATCGGCAACACCGACAGCGATAATTTCTACGGCGTCCTGCTGGTGAACAATGATCCGCAGCTTGGCGGGTCGGGCAGCGGCACCGGGGAATTGAGGGTTCGTGGCGGCGGGCTGCTGGGTGGAACTGGAACGGTCGGCAACAGCAGCATCAGCATGAACGCATCGGCCGGCTTGTCGCCGGGCGCTGCGGCTGATCAGATCGGCACGCTGACGATCACCTCCGCAGGGCTCGATCTTACGAACAGCGTGAGTTCCCCCACCTATGATGAAAGGCTGCTGTTTGATCTTTCCACGCCGGGGAACAGCGACAAGATTGTTCTGGGCAGCGGCGCTCTGAAGATCGGCAGCGGTGCTTTGGGGTTTGAGGATTTCGCATTCAATCTTCCCGACTCGACGCTGGCAACCGGTGAATACACGTTGTTCAGTACGAGCCAAGCCATTGTCGGCACGCTCGGCTCGAATCTCCAAGGATCAATCGGCGACTACACCGGCACGCTTGGCCTCAGCAACAATGGCCATGACGTCGTGCTCACAGTCGTCCCCGAACCGGCGACGCTCGGCCTGCTCGCCATAGGCGGGCTCGGCCTGCTTGCCCGTCGGCGACGGATGGCGTGACGGAACGCAGCACGGGCGCGCTCTGCCCATGTCTTCGCCTGGCGAGGTGCTGAGGCAGTGGAGGTATCAGCCGGCGGGAGATACCCGCTGATGACGCCGGGCGCTATGCAGCGAGGAACAAAGTTTTACCGCAAAAGAACGCAAAGAGCGTTAGAAGATGATTCTTCTATCCGCTCTTTGCGTTCTTTCGTGATCAATTCGCGCATCCGAAGACCATGCGGCGCTGCGCGGGGTGGGCATCGAGAACCGGATCATGAAGCGGGGCCGATACAATGGTGGGCTGCCGCCGACCCGCGTTGAAAATCCCCCCGTAAAAAGAAGAATGAGCGGATGCATTGGTTCCCGGGTACGGGAACACATGGGCGGGTCGCCCATGCTACGGCGCTTCGTCCGAGCCGCATCCGGCGGCACGCGGCACAGGGATTTCTTCCTTGCGCGCTGATCGGCTACGTTAGGGCGGTGATGATTCTTGCCGCCACCGAACCATTGACGACCGCCATCTTCCTGAGCATCTTCGGCCTGCTCATTGCCGTGAGCGTGCTGTTCAGCCGGGGGGTGGATCGGCTGGGGATACCGATTGTTTTGCTCTTTTTGGTGCTGGGGATGCTCGGCGGCTCGCAGGGGCTGGGGGGGATTGAGTTCAGCGACTATTCGTTCGCGACGCGGGTGGGGACGATGGCGCTGGCGCTGATCCTGTTCGACGGTGGATTGAACACGGCGCTGGGGGACATTCGGCGCGTGCTCTACCCGGCGACGCTGCTGGCCACGGTTGGGGTTTTTTTAACGGCGGCGATCACCGCGCTCTTCGCACGACTCTTTGGGTTGCCTTGGGAGGCGGCGCTCCTGCTGGGCGCGGTGGTCAGCTCGACGGATTCGGCGGCGGTCTTCGCGGTTCTGCGCGGCGGGCGACTGAACCTGACGCCGCAACTGGCGCGAACACTGGAGGTCGAGTCGTGCATCAATGACCCGATGGCGGTCATCCTGACGACGAGTTTGATTCAGGTGATGATGGCGAAGGCGGCCGGGGGGATGGGGTGGTCGCTCGTGCTGGGGGTGCCGACGCAACTGGCCATCGGCGCGGTTGTGGGGATTCTCTTCGGGTATCTCGGAAGGACGATCCTGATTCGCGTGCGGCTCTCGACGGCGGGACTTTATCCAGCGCTGACGCTGGCGATCGCGTTCCTATCCTTCGGCGTGGCGACGATCGTGCAGGGGAGCGGGTTCCTGGCGGTGTTCACAACCGGCGTCATCCTGGGCAATGGCACACTCCCCTACCGCAACGGACTTCGTCGAATCCATGATGCCTTCGCGTGGCTGAGCCAGATCTCGATGTTCCTCATGCTGGGATTGCTCGTCACGCCATCGCATCTGTTGGGAATTGCAGGCGTGGGCCTTGGGGTGGGATTGGCGCTGGCGTTTGTCGCCCGCCCGGTGGCGGTGATCCTTTGCATGCTGCCGTTCGGCTATCCGAAGAGGCAGGTGGCGTATTTGTCCTGGGTGGGATTGCGCGGCGCGGTGCCGATCATCCTGGGAACGTTTCCAGTGCTCGCCGGCGTGCCGGGGGCGGACTTGATCTTCAACCTCGTCTTCTTCATCGTCGTCGTGAGCAGCATCGTCCCCGGCGCGACGATTCAGTACCTCACCCGGCGGATGAAGCTTGATGTGCCCGGCAGACCCGCGCCGGCCGCCGCGATGGAGATCAGCTCGACCTTCGCGCTCAACGGGGAGATCACCAACTATTACATCGACGCCTCGCTGGCGGTCTGCGGAGCGAAGCTGTCGGAGATCGAATTCCCGGCCGGATCGGCGGTCGTCCTCATCGTCCGCGACAAGGAGCTGATCGCCCCCAAGGGGCAGACCACGCTCCTGGCTGGCGATCATGTGTCACTGTTCAATCGAAGCGAGGATCACGCTTTCATCCAACTCCTCTTCGGCGGGCCGGAGGGGTGAGGGATTTTTGATTTTCGATTTTTGATTTTTGACGCGGGGGGAGGGGATTCACCGCAGAGACGCGGAGAGCGCGGAGGAGAGTAATACGCATCAGGGGTGATTCTCGCGCCGTCGTAAATCCCACCCCCTCCACCGGTACTCCGGGGG
>CAYTAP010000002.1:0-12896 GCA_964435775.1 uncultured Tepidisphaeraceae bacterium | reverse complement strand
GATTCACGCCGGATTCGTACAAGAGATTGACGCAGCGTGGAGAGCGAGAAGTGAGTACAGTGGCTCGGGATTCGTCTCTGATGGATTGATGGGTGATGAGGGAGAGGTGGGGGAATCAATTCATCGGGCGTGATGTGCGCTATCCATCAAGGGCTGACAACGCCGGGGCGAGGGGGGCGTTGCGGTTGATGCAGGATTCGACAATTCGTCTGGCCACACCCTGCGCGATTTGCGCCGCCTCGACGATGCTGCGTCCCTCGGCCACCAGCCCCGGCACATCCGGACTGGTGGCGACAAAGCCGCCTTCTTCCAAAGGTTCGATATGCAAACGGATTGCCACTTCGTCCATGATGGATTTCCTTCATCAATGATAGGCGCCCGCCGACAACATCGTAGCCGAACCATGCGGAAATAGAAGCGGGAGGGGTCGCAGCTCAAAGCGGAACGGGGAGAAGACGACCGCCGAACAGTCAACATTGAACATCCAACATTGAACCCCGCGCACCGTTGAACGTTCGATGTTCGATGTTCCTCTTCTCATCCTTCATCCTTCATCCGTCATCCATCCGCAGGATCAGGTATAGAAGAACTGCCCCGACGCCATGCAGGCGGTGTCGCTGATGAGGCGGACCCAGTGGGCGCTGAAGCCGGGGGGGAAGCATTGGGTGGCGGCCACACCCGGTTCAACCGTCAACTGGGTGTAAGCCTTGAACTGCCCGGCGCCGAGGAAGTCGATCTCGACGGTGACGCGGATGCTTTTGGGGGCGTCGTGGGAGAGGTGAAGGCACTTCTGGTCGAAGCCGGTCATCAGGTACGGGTCGGAGGGGACGCCGGCCTCGATGGGGGTTTCGTACCACGGGCCGCCCCACCCTTTGGGCTTGCCAAAATTCCATAGATCGTCTGTTTTGCCGAACCAGAGGCCGGACTGAGGCTCGGCGGTCGTCGGCGAAACGCCATGAGAAGGGGATGCGTTGTCGGCGCCCATGACCATCATGCCTCGCCAAGTGCAGAAGTCGCCGAGAACCCAAAGATGCGTGCTGATCGGACGCACGCCCCACACGCGGTTGCCGTAGGCCCAGGGGGAAAGCTCATAGAACATGCCGTGGTGATCCATGAGGAGGCGCTCATGTTCGGTCTCACGGATGCGCGGCCATTCGGTTTGCCACTTGTGGTCGAAGCAATGGCTGGCTTTGGGGAGACGGTAGGTCGTCCATTTCTTATCCGCGTCAGTGAACACACACATGAGGGCGGAGGCTTGGTCCCAGCCGGTGGCGAAGATCGTGCCGCCGAATCCGTGCCGCCCGGAGACGCAGGTGAAGGGTTTGCGGTGGATAATCTTCCAACTCTTGCCGTCGAACTCGGCAAGCCGTCCAAAGGATTGTTTGCCCGCCCAGTCGCGGTCGTTGTAGCCGTTGGAGACGACGACGAGTCGGCCGAACATGCAGTAGCAATCCTTGAAATGGACGTTGGACATCTGATCGGAATCGATGCCGAGGGTTTTCCAGAGATCGTCAATTTGTCGGCAGGCGAGCGTGCGCACGTTAAGCTCGAAAAGCTCGCCTTCCATACCCAGGACATAAACGAGGTTGTCGGGATCGGTCATGTGAAGCGTCGTGCCGCAGGTGCGGATTTCAACGAGCTCCGGGACGGTTCGGATGTTGTGATGGGCATCGATGACGTGCGGGCCGATGATGATCTGGTTGGAGGCGTGGTGGACGAAGCGGTTGGTGTAGGTGCCATCAACGCCGAGGGTTTGGGGCACGATTTCCATCGTCATGTCTGAGGAAATTCGGCGGAGGCTGACGCCGGTTCCGGTCGTGCGTTTGTGGGAACTGTAGTTGAGGACATACAGCGCGCCGGCCCAGGGCATCAGACAGCCGACGCCGCACTCGCTGCGGGGTGGACCAAGATCGGACACCTGGGCGAGGGAGGGAACAACACCGGAGAAACTTTGAACGGCGTTCATGGGAAACCTTGGTTGAGGGTTTAAGGTCGTAGATCAATCACACTCGAACATTCGGGCGTCAGTTGAAGGTTTGGGTAACAGTTATCCAGTCATGCCCGGCCGGGGGGCGATTTGGTCGGCGGCGTCATGCAGAGCGAGGGCGAGGCCGGACACTTGCGTGTCGCTGATGCCGCCGGAAAGGGCGACAGCCACCTGCTCGTCGGCGATGGCGACGGCAATGCTGCGGGCGCTTTGATCGGGGTTGGGATGAACGAGGGCGAAGCCATCGCGGCGAATCCCGGCCAGCGCCGCGAGCAACTCGGCGATGGATTTGTAATGGGGGATCATCTGGCCTCGATAGAGTTGGCGCACGGCGGGGATGGGCAGCCGCGACAGAAGCACCATGCCGAGGCTCGAGCGGGTGGCGGGGAAGAGACCAACCCGACCAAGCGCGTCGGCGGGCTTGGTGTGCGGGGCGCCGTGATAGAGGTAGCTCACCTGATCGCGCCAAAGGACGCCCATCGCCACGGACAAGTTGAAGCGGCGGAGCGATTCGAGGGGCTCCATGGCGCGGCGGAGCAGGCCGGAGCCGAACATCGCCTGAGCGGCCAGGACGTGCATCGCCGGCCCGGGCGCATACCGCTTGTCGGGCGTCTGGCGGGCGATGCCGAGATGGGCGAGGGTTTTGAGGAGGCGATTGGCGCGGGTGGGTTCGAGGCCAAGCCGCCGGGCAAGCTCGCGCGACCCGACGGCCTGCCCGGCGCCGGCGAGCGCCTGAAGACAGGCCAGCCCGTCGATCAGGCTCTGGTTGGGCTGGGCGGGAAGCATGGTGCTATAGTAGCAACATTATTGGTGGATGCAAGAGGAGGAATCGCCACGAGCCGGAAGCGTCTCTTCGAGCCTGAGCCTCAGAGCCGAAGGCAGCGACGGACTGGACGCAAGGAATGCGGAACGATGAATGCGGAATGGGTGTGCGGTCCTGGGATGGTTTGCCCTGTGGGAAGTCATCCGATGTTGGCGCTGGGAATCGGACGTTGCTCATTTTGGTCGGGGCTTTAGAATCGACTCCATGGATGAACCTTTGGGACTGATCGCGGGGGAGGGGGTGTTTCCGTTGCTCGTGGCGCGCGGAGCACGCGAGGCGGGGCGGCGCGTCATCGGGGTGGGGCTGAGTGGCAACGCCTGGCCGACCCTGGACAAGGAATGTGACCGCTTCGACTGGGCGGGGATCACGCGCGTGGGGCGCTGGATCCGGCTGCTCAAGTCGGCCGGATGCACAGAGGCGATCATGGTCGGACGCGTTCAGAAGTCGCACATGTATGAACCGTTCGCGATCTTTCGGTATATTCCCGACTGGCGGACGGCGCGGCTCTGGTTTGACACCGCGCGCAATGACAAGCGTCCGCAGGCCAACCTCCAGGCGCTGGTTGGAGAACTCGGCAATGAAGGCATCACCTTGCTCGACTCGACTCAATACTGCCGGGAACACCTGGCGACGCAGGGCGTGATGACCCGGCGTCAGCCAACCGACAAGCAGTGGGAGGACATCCGCTTTGGATGGGAGCGCTGCGTGACGATCAGCCGCCTGGACATCGGACAGTCAATCGCGGTGTATCATCATGATGTGATCGCGGTGGAGGCGCTGGAGGGGACCAATGCGATGATCGAGCGGGCCGGGGCGCTGTGCAAAACGGGGGGATGGACGATGATCAAAGTATCGAATGCGGTGCAGGACATGCGGGTGGATGTGCCGACGATCGGGACGACAACGATTGAAAAGCTTCACGCGGCCGGTGCGGCGGCAATCGTGCTGGAGGTGGGGAAAACGATCATCCTTGAAAAACCAAGGGTGCTGGAATTGGCCGACCGATATAAGATCGCGGTCGTGGGGTGGGATGGGGGAGAAGGATGATCTTCGATTTTGGATTTTCGATTTTGGATTGAAATAATGGGCGTGTTCAGGCTTCCCAATCGAAAATCGCCAATCAAAAATCGAAAATCCATGCACTCATCAAAACCATGACCATCGACCCCAAAATAGCGGCGAAGATTGACGAACTGGAAACGCTCGGCAAGACGCGCAATGACGCATGGCAAATCCCGCGGGTGGAGGGGGAACTGCTTTACTACATCGCACTCACCAGCGCGGCCAGACGGATCGTGGAGATCGGGACGAGCTACGGGTTCAGCGGGCTGTTCTGGGGTGCCGCGCTGCGACGAACCGGCGGGGAACTCCATACGGTGGATAAGGATCCGAAGAAATACGACTCGTCGAAACTGACCTTCGCACAGGCCGGATTGAATGATGTCATCGTCAATCACCTGGGGGATGGGCGGGAGATCGCCGAGAAATTGGCCGGACCGATTGATATTGCGTTCATCGATGCCGACAAACCGGCGTGCGAGGCATATTTCAATATTCTTTGGCCGAAGGTCAGGGTGGGTGGATCGATTTTGACCGACAACACGACGACGCACGAAAAGGAATTGGGCGGCTACATCAAGCTCCTGCGCGGCCGGAAGGATGCATCGAGCATTTCGGTGGCGGTGGGCAATGGACTCGAGTGGACGACGAAGATCGCATGAGCACCATGCGGATTCATGTGCGGCTATTTTCGATCATTCGGGAAAAGGCCGGAACGGGGGCGCTGACGCTGGAGCTTGATGCGCCCGCGCGGGTGTCGGATGTGGCGACAATGCTGGCCGGACGATTTCCAATTCTGGCACAGGACTTGCGGCGTGTTGCATTTGCGGTAAACCAGACCTATGCCAACGGTGATGTGCTGTTGCGCGACCAAGATGAATTGGCGGTCATTCCGGCGGTGAGCGGCGGGTTGCCTGCATAACTCTGTAAGAGGCGCTTCATGCAGTTGTCCCGGGTCAACGATTGCACATCCCTGACACCCGATGCGATTGAAATTTCGACACATACGTCGTTTTTGAATGACGGCGGCGCGGGGGGCGTCTGCACTTTTCTTGGAACGACCCGCCGGCAAACATCGGAGACGGGCAGGGAGCTGCTGGCGCTGGAATACGAGGCGTATGAGTCGATGGCGCGTCAGCAGTTGCAGGACCTGGCCGGACGGGCGCGGGAGCGCTGGCCGATCTTGAAACTGGTCGTTGTCCATCGGACCGGGCGGGTGGAGGTTGGAGAGGTGTCGGTGCTGATCGGCGTCTGCACCCCCCACCGGGCAGAAGCATTTGAGGCGTGCCGCTGGCTCATCGACACGCTCAAAAAGGAAGTGACGATCTGGAAAAAGGAAATCTGGAGCGAAGGATAAGGGATTTTTGATTTTTGATTGAAATACAACGCGCCCTCCTCGACTCTTCAATCGAAAATCCCAAATCAAAAATCGAAAATCCATCCCCCCGCAGTGTCACATCCTACATCCTTCATCGTTCATCCTTCATCCTTCATCCTTCATCCCCAGTCCACATTGCGGTAGGATGGGACGATGGAAAGTCATTCACTGTATGCCCCCTGGCGGATGAGTTACATCCGGTCGCTGGGAAAGAAGGAGGCCGGGGAATGTTTCTTGTGCGCCGGGGCGGCATCGACATCGGATGAAGAGCGCCGCCAGCGGCTGACCCTCTGGACAAGTGACCGAAGCGTGGTGCTCATCAACCGCTTCCCCTATTCCAACGGGCACCTGCTCATCGCGCCGCGGGAGCACCTGGCGGAACTCGATCAACTCGATGATGAGCAGTTGCTTGACCTGCAAAAACAGACGGTCAAGGCGATCGCGCTGCTCAAAAAAGTGCTGTCTCCGCAGGGGTTCAACATCGGCATCAACGCCGGTCAATGCGCCGGCGCCGGCGTGCCGGGACACCTGCACCAGCACATCGTCCCCCGCTGGTCGGGCGATGTGAACTTCATGTCGGTCATCGCCGACGTCCGCGTCGTGCCCGAGGCGGTGGAGAAGCTGTATGAGGAATTGATGAGTGGGCAGTCGGCAGTGGGCAGTCGGCAGTAAAGAGAGTTCCGGAAGTCTTGCTTCCCCTTTTTGATATTTGATTGCAATGCCGGCCACCCACCTCATTTTTCTTCCCTGCCGACTGCCCACTGCCCACTGTCGACTTTTACCTGACACCGACCCATGACCACCTTCCTCAGCTACTTCATCCCCCTGTTCGTGGCGATTGACGCCTTCGGGCTGACGCCGCTGTTTCTGGGGGTGACGCAGAACATGACGAGCCAGCGGCGGCGGCAGATTCTTTTCCAGGCCGTCGGAACCGCGTTCGCCATCTGCATCGGGTTCATGCTCCTCGGGCAGGTCATCTTCCGCTTCCTGGGGATCACCGAGGCGGACTTCCGCATCGCCGGGGGAATCCTCCTGCTGGTCCTGGCGGTGGTCGATCTCCTGTCGCGCGGCAAGCCATCCGTGGATGAACATGACATGGTCGGGATCGTGCCGCTGGCCATGCCGCTCATCGCCGGACCGGCGACGCTGACAACCATGCTCGTCCTGGCGTCGCATGGGCCCAGCGCGTCATTTTCATATTCGATGACCGCGCTGAGTCTGGCGCTCAACATGGTGTTTTTGCTCATCCTGCTCACGGGGGCATCGCGCCTGAGCGGACGCCTGGGCATGGGGGCGCTGCAGGCCATGAGCAAACTGGTGATGCTTCTGCTGGCGGCGATCGCGATCAACTTCATCCGGGTAGGTGTGCTGCAGGTGATCGAGCAGGCGAGGAGGGGGTGACTGGCGCCGTGGTCAGCAGCGTGTCGACCTCGTGTTCCACGGCGCGGTCGTTCGGCTTGCCATCAATGGTTCTCTTCAACAGGTAGGCTTGGCGGCCGGAGGGGTCGGGAATCCAGGTGAAGGTCATGTCGGGCTGGAGATCCATGCGGCCGGGCCCTTCGGCGCTCCAGCGTTCGCCCAGACCACGCACCGCGTAGAGCACCGTCACCAGATCGGCGACATGGCGGTCTCGCGCCTTGCCGCCGAAATACAGTTCGTAGGCGATGCGAACGGGATTATCCGCCGGCGTGCCGGCCAGATGGGCGCCGGCCTTTAACCCGCTGGGAACGGAGCAGACTTCCCGCCCGGCGAAGACAATCGGCGCCGGCCAATTCGTGATGGCGGCATAGGTGGCCTTGGCATCGACGGTGAAGTTGTTGTTGCCGCGTTTCAGGTCATCGTGGGCCGGGTGTCCGATGAAGTTGCCCCCCATGCAGATCCAAAGCTTGACCTTTCGGGCGATCAGGTCGGAGCCGCTGGTTTGTCCATCCTTCGCCGGCTCGCGCACGAGCTTGGCGAGATTGGTCATGTCGCCGATGGTCACGAGCGTGACGCTTTGATCGGCCTGGGTTGAGAGAATGCGCCGATACAGCACCACGGCGTCCTCGGCCGCATCGCTGCGCTGCAGGTCATGAGGGCATCGCTTGGCCACCCCCTCGGTGTATCGACTTTTGTACATCGGCGCCGGGGCGCGGGCGCTGCCGATGGGAATGTTCGGTCGTCCGTAGTAGGTGTTGATCGCGTCGGCGCATGGTCCTGCGTACGGATCCAAGGCCGAGAGCATGACCGCCAGAATCCGCACCTCCCCACGATCGGCCAAAACATTCAAGATGCCCAAGGCGCCGGCGTCGTCGCAATCGCTGTCCATGTCGCAGTCGAGAATCAGGCGCACGGGTTGCTGCCCGGCGAGCGCGGCTGGAGATGAAGGCGTGGGATTGCTTGCTGGCGCGGCGCTCCGCGCCGGAGTGCCCGCCGCGAGTGTCAGGAACATGGCGAGGATCAGGCGGCGAGCGGGTTTGGTGCGCATGGCGACAAGATATCGCTGATGGCGATCCCGGTAAAGTTGCCCGCGGGAGCGGATGAACGGGTTGGGTGGGAACTGGTTGACGCGACGTGGTAGAACCCGTCCCTGCAGGGAATAATGGAAAGGCTCCGCAGTTCCCGTCGGGCTGATCTTTGACCTTTGCGTACATCCCACTTACCTTTGCGTCATGCACGAGGCGATACGTCAGCAGTTGAAACCGGGGGCGAAGGTGCGCGTCACACAACAGATCGCGGCCCGCAAGCGCACATGGTTGACCGAAGTCGATGGAACGGTCGTCCGCTATGAACAAAGGCAGACGGGCAGTTGGTATGCCCATGCCAAGGATGACCGGCTCTGGCTGGAGCGATTGACGCTCCGCAAGAGCGATGGCGAGCTGATCAAACTGAACCTCGACGAGTACACGCACATTGAAATCGCCAGCGCGGGGAATGCGACGGCGGCGGCTGTGGGACAGGCCAAATGAGGACCGCGACGACGGACGTTGAGTGACGCGCCACGCGGCGGTTGGGGTTGGTGAAGGAGGCGGCTTTGATGGACGCGGCCATTTTTGGATTGATCGTGGCCGACCTGATCGGGCAACCGATGAATCTGCGCCGCCCGCCGGCGCCGGGCGGATTGCATTTGATCGACTCGCTGACGCTCGCCGCCGGGGGAAATGTGTGCAACGTCTCGGTGGCAATGGCGAAACTGGGGATGCGCGTCGGGGCGGCGGGGCTGGTGGGAAAGGACATCCTCGGCGAAGCCGTGGTCGATCAGATGAAGGACGCCGGCGTGGACACCAGCGCGGTGTTCGCCACGGAACGGGCGCAGACCAGCGCGACGATCGTGGCGGTGGAACCGGGCGGGGAACGCTGCTTTTACCATACGCCGGGTACCACGCGCCTGCTCAACGCCGATGCGTTTCGTCAATGCTTCGGCATCTTTCAGAAGGCCAAGTGGTTGCAGGTGGGATACTTCGGCTTGCTCCCTGAGATCACGGGGGACCTGCCTGAATTGCTCGCGGGGCTGCGAAAGCAGGCCCCCCATCTGAAGATCGCCTTGGACACGGTCAATCCGCCGGCGAACGTCGAGCTGCTCGGGCCGATCCTGGCGCAAATCGATTTATTCGCCCCCAGCCGTTCGGAGGCGGCGATGCTGAGCGGCGAGAACGATCCCGCGAAAATGGCCGAGGCATTCGCCGATGATTTGCGCAAAGACGCGATCGTGGCGATCAAGCTCGACGCCGACGGATGTTACATCAAACCGCCGGGGGAAGCGGGGACGCATGTGAGCGGTTTCAAGATCGACCTCGTGGACAGCACGGGCGCCGGGGACGCGTGGTTTGGCGGATTGCTGAGCGGCTTGATCAAAGGAATGCCGCCGGAGAAAGCAGCGCGGCTGGCCAACCGCGTGGGGGCCGACTGCTGCACGGCCTTGGGTGCGTCGGCGGGGGTGAAGTCGTACGCCCAAACAATCGAGCGTATGTGAAGCGTCCCTCGCTCGCATCACCCCTTCAGCATGAAAACCATAAGGCGAGTGCGCCTGTTTTCCTCACAGTGAGTCAGACCAATGTCATGCAGTCCATATCCATGGGGGCAAGTGCGGGTCGAGGGATTCATGGGCAAACGGATCGATTCCGTGATCCGCAACCGGATCATGCGCCAGGACATCGATGCGCTGGTTGAGCCATTCGTCACACGCGAGGACATCGGCCAGTGGCGGGGGGAATTCTGGGGGAAATGGTTCCTGTCCCTCGTCGATGCCTGGAATTACACGCATGATCCGATTGTTCGCCGGAAGCTGGACGAGGCGCTGCAATCGCTGCTCAAGACGCAGGATGACGCGGGCTTGATCACGGCCAGCCGCCAACAGCCCGGACACTGGCAACACTGGGATCTTTGGAGCCGAAGGTATACGCTCGCCGGAATATTGGCGTATTACGCCTCGTGCGGAGGCGAGCAGGCGCTCCGCGCCGCCAGGCGCCTGGCTGATTACACATTGGATGAATTGGCGCGGTACGAAACCAGCGTTGTCCAAACCGGACTTTATCAAGGCCTGCCCTCCAGCACGATCATCGAGCCGCTTGTTGACCTCTATCGGCTCACGAAAGAACAACGCTATCTTGACCATGCCGAATCAATCGTCCGCGACTGGCGACGCTTCGACGGCCCGCGCCTGGTTGACCAGGCGCTCGACCGCATCCCCGTGGCCGATCGGAACCATGGAAAGATCACCGCAAAGAACTGGTGGTCGCGCGAAAATGGCGTGAAGTCGTATGAAATGATGTCCTGTTATGAAGCCCTGTGCCATCTGTACCAGGAAACTGGGAGATCACAGTACCTGACGGCCGCCGTGAACGCCTGGCAGTTGATCCGCGATGACGAAATCATGGTCAGCGGCTCGGGGTCGATGGGGGAATGCTGGTGCCACGGGCGCAGGCGTCAACTGGAAACGCATTCGAGCATGATGGAAAGCTGCACCGCGATGCTCTGGATCAAGTTGAGTCTTCAGGTCTTGCAGTTGACGAACGATCCGGCGGTGGCTGACGAGATTGAACGCACGTTCCTTAACGCGTACCTGCATTCCATGAAGCCGGATGGCGCGTGGTTCTGCCGGCACAACCCTCTGACGGGCATCACCTCCGCCGGCGACAATCAGTGCGAGATGGAGCAAAATTGCTGTGTCGCCAATGGCCCTCGCGTCATGATGCTCTGGCCGCGCGTTTGCGTCATGAAAGGGGACGAAGGGCCGATCATCAACTTTTACGGGCAATATACCGCAACCGTATCGCTCCCCAGCGGAAGCGGCGATTTGATGATCTCCGTGAATGGTGATTACCCGCGATCCGGGAACATCGACATCCACGTCGAGCCATCCCGTCCAGAACGCTTCGCGCTGCGCTTGAGGGTTCCGTCCTGGTGCGATTCAATCAAGGTGTCCATCAATGGCGAGCCGTGTGGCAACGTGAGCCCCGGAACGTACATGGCGATCGATCGAACCTGGAACCCGGGCGACCGCATCCAGATGTCGCTTGGGATGAACCCGCGGCTCGTCGAAGCAACCGATCACGACGGCGCTGTCCATCAGGCCGCCATGTTCGGCCCCCTGCTTCTGGCCAGGGACAAGCGAATTGATGCCAGCGGGTTGGATCATCCCCTACAATTCAAGCCGTCTGACCAGGGACGGATCAAGGCGACGCCCTGCCCACCCCCGAACGATGCGCTGGACGTATGGGCAGCCTTCCAAATCCCCGTCATCGCCAATGGCGGGGAGACCATCGCGTACTACTGCGATTACGCCTCGGCCGGCAATACATGGGGTGAGGAATCCGAATACCAGGTATGGAACCGCGCCGACGGCAGCGAGACGTGAAGGCGCATTGCGACATTCCATCGCGCCGCGGGTTCCCAGGATGACACGCCCTGTCCAATCGATATAATCCCCGCCCATGCTGCTTCCGAGCATACCGATGGGGGTTGAACCCTGGGTCTATTACGTCTGTGTCGGGCTGGCCGTGCTGATCATCGGCATCTCCAAGGCCGGCTTCGGCGGCGGTGCGGGCATTCTGGCGATCCCACTCATGGCGCTGGTCGTCGGACCGGCCAGGATGCTGGGCATCATCCTCCCCCTGCTCATCGCCTGTGACATCCTCAGCAACCTGCACTACATCGGCCAATACGACTGGACGCGTCTGCGCGGACTGCTCGTCGGCGCGGTGGTCGGAGTGGTGGTCGGAACGGCGGTTCTTCTGGCCTTGCGCGGGATGCCCTCGGCGGAATTTAGTCGGGTGATGAACCTCATCATCGGTCTGATCTGCCTGATCGTCGTCGCCATGCAGGCATGGCGGCTGACCGGCAGGGAAATCCCCACACTGCCGTCCCACCCCCTTTCCGCACTCTCCATCGGCCTGGTGGCCGGGACGGTTTCCACCATCAACAATTCAGCCGGTCCCATCGTCACCATCTATCTCCTGCACGAAAAGCTCCCCAAACGGCTGATGATGGGAACGCTTCTGCTCTACTTCCTGCTCATCAACTGCACCAAGCTGCCGACCTACATCGCCCTGGGCTTGATCAACGCGCAGACGCTTCATGATTCCATCTGGTTCATCCCGCTGATCCCCGTCGGAACGCTCATGGGCGCCTGGATGAACAAGCGCGTTCCGGAAAAACCCTTCGCCGCCATCCTCTACATCGCCGCCGCCGTCGCCGCCGGGGCGATGATCTATAAGGCCGTCTGAGGTCCGCGGAAAGGGGGCATCCAGAATATCCCTGTAAGCGATACGGCTGGGGGTGAGGCTTCAGAAAATGAAGCGAGGCCTGCCGACGAGCCGCTACGAGGGGATATTCTGGATGTCCCCTTTTCTCCGGCCTTTTCTCCGGCCTATTTGCCTCCCGTTGCCTCGGCGATTTTATCTGTGTCCAGATGGACCACCGCCAGCGACTGCGCGGCGCTTGCGGGGGATCGAGGTTCTTCCGCCGAATAGGAGAGCAGGAGGGTCTGGTTGTCCACAATGTATTGGCGGGTGACGTTGGCGAGGCCGACCTCGCCCATCAGTCGGCCGGTGTTGGCGTCGAAGAGGCCCTGGCCCCACAGCAGCCACGCATTATCGCCGATCCAATCGATGGCCCGGCCGGCATATTGGGAATGGTCGCCCCGGGCGGCAAACCCATAGCCGCCGGGGTAGGTGTATTCGGCGATCTGTTTGCCGCTGGTCAGGTCCCAGCACAGAAGCAGACCGTTGCCGTTGCGCTCGAAGAGGACGGCGAGCTTTTTGCCGTCGGTGGAGAAGGCGACTCCCGCCGGCTCGATGGGAAACCGCGGGTCCATGTCGGTGATCGGCAGTCTCCGGCCGACGACCGCGCCGCGGGTCGGATCGAACAGAACCATCTGCCCCACCTCCGCCTTGGCCGGCATCGCCAGCAGTTTGCCGTCTGGGCTGATCGCGTAACCATTCAAGTTGCGCTCAGGCAGCGATGGAAGCATCCCGCTGCCGCGCGGGAGATGCTGGCCGGTCTTGAGGTCAAGCCATTCCATCGCGAGATTCTGACCCAATTGCCACTGCACGAGGAACTGCGTCGGACCAACGAACGAAAGGAGCGTCGGCGTGCCGTTGGCGGATTTCAAATCAAGCGTGGCGGCGACGCTCTGATCCTTGAAGGACCAAACCTGCGCCATCAACCTC
>CAYTAP010000001.1:57927-75455 GCA_964435775.1 uncultured Tepidisphaeraceae bacterium | reverse complement strand
ACATCGCGGGTGATCGAAACGTTCGCCTGGGTTTTGCCGATCTTGTCGATCTCGTCGATGTAAATGATCCCCCGCTGCGCCGCTTCCAGGTCATAATCCGCGCTTTGCAGGAGCTTGAGCAGGATGTTCTCGACGTCCTCCCCGACGTATCCCGCCTCCGTCAGCGTCGTCGCGTCGCCGATCGCGAACGGCACGTTGAGAATCCGCGCCAGCGTCTTGGCCAGAAGCGTCTTGCCCGAGCCCGTCGGTCCGATGAGCAGCACGTTCGATTTGTCGATCTCCGCTTCCGGATTGACGTTTGAATCCTTGCCGGTTTTCGTTGCCGTGGTTCCGACGCCATTCGCCCCTTCCGCCGGCGCGGGCTCCAACTGGCTCAGCCGCTTGTAATGGTTGTGAACCGCGACCGACAACGCCTTCTTCGCGTAATCCTGTCCGATCACATACTGATCAAGATATTCCTTCAACTGCCGCGGCGAAGGGATCGTGTTGAACAGCGGCTGCGCGGTGGAGAGCTTCCGCTTTTCCTGACGAATGATGTTATGCGCCAGGTCCACGCAGTTCGAGCAAATGTACACATCGCTCGGACCCTCGACCATCGGTCCAACATCCCGGGAAGATTTTCCGCAAAAGCTGCAAGTGGTCACGCGTCGTCCTCGTATGCCGCCGGAATGGGAGTTGTTGCCATTCCGTGGGGGGGTTTGGTTTCCGCCGCCTCTGCCGGTGCGGTTGTTGTCAGCCATCGATTGAGCATCCTACCCGGGCCATTCGTCATCCGCCTCCATGCGATCCTGTCGGCTGGATCACTCGGTTGTCCCCCTCGTGGGAGATCGGCGGAATACAAGCGGCCCTGCTGAAGAAGAAAAAATATCGCCCCGGACATCCAGTCCGCCGGGCGCCGGTCCACCAGTAATGCGCGACGCATTGCATGGGCCGCGCAGCCCTTGTCCGCTGCGTGTTTTATCGAACAATCAGCCAGCCGACGTTAACCAATCGCCTGACTCAATTCGATAATTCCATACGCGATCTTAGCCCGCGATGATCCATTGGGAAACCATCGTCCCCTTCAAATATGCACCAGCAAATCCAAGCCGCATTGCCACGATTCAATCCACGTTTTTATCGGTCCCCGCATCCGAATCCCCCTCCGGCTCCCTCAATTCAAGCGATGGCTTGTGAGCGACCTGAACCGTGGCGTGTTTCGCCCGCCGATTTTCTCGGGCGATCCTTTCCGCAGCCGCCCGCGCCATGGCGGCCTGCGCCGCTTCCACCACCTTCGCCTTGGCCAGTTCAAACTCCTCATCCGTCATCTTGCCCGTGCGATGCAGCTCCCGCAGGTCCGCCAGGGTGAAGCCCGTCGCGGAACCCATCTCATCAACGGACGACCGAAACCACTTTTTCAGATAGTTGATGATGATGAACATCCCGACCAACAGGACCGCCAGGATGAACAGCCACCGCAGAACTGAAATCGAAGGTTCCTCCCCGCCCCCCGCCTGCGCCAGCGGCCCCGTGACCAGAAGGTTCCCGCAATGGATCATGTCCTCAATACTACGCAGCGGCGAATATTCCGACAATGCCCATGCCGGTTGTCCACGGCGTCGGTTGGACATTGACGCGTGACGCCTATGCCACCCGTGACACCCCATGGCCACGTGGTATAGTGTTTGCACCAACTTACGGAGAAACGTTGAGATGAAGCAGAAGACGATTGCCGTTCTGGGCGCCGGTGGACGGGGGCAGGGATTCGGAAAAATCATCAAATCGTATTCACATCTGGCCAAGATTGTCGGCGTCGCCGAGCCGCGGGATGCCTATCGCCTGCCCTTTGTTGAGCTGCACGCCATCGAACCCTCCATGGCATTCAAGGATTGGCGGCAGTTCATCGCTCGCCCCAGAATGTGCGATGCCGTGGTCATCTCCACCATGGACCGTGAACATGCCGAATGCGCTGTGGCATGCCTGAAACTCGGATACGACATTCTGCTTGAAAAGCCAATGGCGACCACCCTCGCCGATTGCCGCGCCATCGAAGCCGCCCAGCGTGCCAGTGGCGGAAAGATCGTCGGCGTGTGCCATTCCCTGCGATACGCCAAAAACATGCGCACGCTGCGGGACATGGTGGCGGGCGGCGCCATCGGCCGCGTCATGACGATGGATCATCTCGAACCAGTCGGGCTTTTTCATCAGGCCCACAGCTTTGTCCGGGGCAACTGGGGCAATGAAGGCCGCAGCACGTTCATGCTGATGGCCAAGAGTTGCCATGACATCGACTACATCAGCTATGTGATCGGCAAGCCATGTTTGTCGGTGATGTCGTATGGCCACCTCTCCTATTTCACGCGCGCCAACGCCCCGGCCGGCAGCACCGAACGATGCACCGATGGCTGCCCGGTCGAACCCACCTGCCCATTCAGCGCAATCAAGCAATACGTCCAAACCAACCGCGAGCAGTGGTGGGCGAACTTTGTCAGCGCCGACCACAGCCAGGAGGCGCACATGGAAGCGATCAAGACCGGTCCTTATGGCCGATGCGTCTGGAAGTGCGACAACGACGTGGTCGATCACCAGGTCGTTGCGATGCACTTTGCCGACGACATCACCGCCACGTTCACAATGACCGCCTTCACCCGCGACGGCCAGGGCCGACAGGTTCGCGTCCACGGCACCACCGGCGACCTGGAACTGGTCAATGACCAGCTCAAACTCCACACCTTCGCCACCCGCGACACCCAGACAATCAACTTCGGGGTCGAAAGCGGCGGGCACGGCGGCGGGGACGATCGCATCGTCCACGAGTGGCTGACCGCCCTGCACACGCGCGATGATTCCAAGGTCGTCGCCAACGCCCAGGAATCCCTCAAAAGCCACACGATCGTTTTCGCAGCGGAAGAGTCCCGAAAACAAGGCCGGGTGGTGAAGATCGCCGAAATGTGAATGTTCGGCTGGTCCTGAAAAACGCGACATTGCCCAACGGGCCGGATACCGGCCACAGCCTCATCCTCGCGCTTGACGAAGCATGCGAAATATCCTCGAAATGCTTATACTCAGTTCATGGCCAAAAAGAATCAGACCATTCCCAAAACATTCGAAGAAGCGCTCGCGGAGCTTGAGGCCATTCTCGCGGAGATGGAAGCTGGCGAAGTGGGACTGGAGCAGACGCTGCTCAAATACGAGCGGGGGCAGTTTCTCATCCAACACTGCCGCACGGTTCTAAATGTGGCCGAGAAACAGATTGAAGCGTTGAGCAAGGGCGAGGACGGGGAACTCACGCGTGAGCCGATTCCCGGTTTCTCGGCCCCCGCGGACAATGCCGACGACACGCCTTTCTAAGGCGCTTTCTCCGCGCTCTCGGCGACTCTGCGGTGAATCTTTTTTCCCGTCGGCGAGAGCGGGCAATGGAAGTCCGTCGCTGGCGCTTCCGGCTCGTTGCGCGCTCACTTCCCACTTCCCTCAAACTCATCACCGGTACGCCTCCAGAATCCCCCTGATCACGCCGCTCGTGCTGCGTCCATCAATCAACGGCGCCAGCGCAACCTTTCCTCCCCATGACTCCACCCGATCCCACCCGACGACTTGCTCCTTCGCATAATCCGCGCCTTTGACCAGCACATCCGGCCGAATCGCCTCGATCAGCGCCAATGGAGTTGGTTCATCAAACTTCACTAGATAATCGATGCTCTCAAGCTCTTCGAGCACGCCAAGCCGATCGTCTTCGTTGATGATCGGGCGCTTGGGACCTTTGAGCCTTCGAATGCCGGCATCGGTATTCACGCCGACCACCAGCAAATCACCCTGTGCCTTGGCGAACTGGAAATACTTGACGTGCCCGAGATGGATGAGATCGAAGCAGCCGTTCGTGAAGACGATCCTCTTCCCCGCCGCCCGATGTCGTTGCACCTCCAGCATGAGACGCTCGAGGGATCGCTGCTTGCCAAGCCGCTGATGCGCGTCGGCCAGAAGTTCCGCGAGAATTTCATCGGCGCTGACGGGCGCCACACCGAATTTCTCAACTTCCAATCCCCCCGCGATGTTGGCGATCGCGACCGAGTCCTCCCACGATCCCCCGGCCGCCCGCGAACACGCCAGGGCCGCCAGCACCATGTCCCCCGCGCCAGTCACATCAAATACCTGTCGCGGCTTGCCTTGAATGAGCGTTCCCTTCTCGCCGCGCAGAGCCAGGAATACTCCGTTGCGATCGAGCGTCAAAACAAGGGCCTCGAGGTCGAGCTGCTTGATGAGCCGATCGCCAATGGCTTGATATTCAGCCTCGTTCCCAGCCGAAAGACCGGATGCCGTTTGCGCTTCGCCTCGATTGAGCTTCAACGCCGTCGCGCCGCGATAGCGGGAATAGTCGCTCAACCGGGCTGGATCGACGATGACGGCCAAGCCCCGCTCCCTGGCCGCCGCGATTACACCCTGGCAAACGTCCGCAGTGACAACGCCCTTGTTGTAATCCTCGATGCAAACCACGTCCGCGTCCCCCATCGCGTCCGTGGCACGCTCGATCAATTGCCTTGCCGTCTCCTCGTTGATGGGAGAGGGATCCTCAAAATCCATCCGCAACATCTGCTGCGGATGCCGGTGCTGCGCCGACCCGACCATGCGCATCTTGCAGGTGGTGGGGCGGTCAACCTCGACCAATCCGGCGCAGTCGCATTGCCGCTCGGCCAGAAGCGCCCGCACAACCCGCCCATCCTCATCGGTTCCCACCACACCAACCGGGCGGGCCTTTCCCCCAAGCATCGCTACATTCGCCGCCACATTGGCCGCGCCCCCCAATCGCGGCTCGGCGCGCTGAAAATGAAGCACCGGCACCGGCGCCTCCGGCGACACGCGCTCGGCATTCCCAAAAAGGTACCGATCCAGCATCAAATCCCCCACGAGCACCACCGCGTGCCCGCCCATCCGCTCCACCAGTTCAATCAGTCGCGTCGCCATGTGGAGGATTGTACGTTCCATCAGGCCCAGGTGAAAACCAGACTTGCCGTCGCATGAATGAAGTTCGCCGAACATCGTCCGTCCCATCGCAACCCGACCAAGCTCGTCGAGGTCTCCCCACGCCTCACTCATCATGCTTGACCCTGCCCCCTTCAAAAGCGACGATTCCGCCGTGACTTGGAGACCGCCTTATCAACCACCCAATCCAGCCGCCTGGGGCTGGGCCGATCCGATGCAGGAATTGCTGCGCCCAGCCCGCCGCGCCAGTTGGATGATGATCATCCTGGCCATTGTGCTCGGGCTGACGGGGACGTGCTGTGTGGGGGTTGGGACACTCACGCCCTGGACTCAACTGCCGCCGAACTCCATCGCGCAGATGCAACAACTGGAGGAGCAGGCCGGCATTTCAATGAGCACACTGTTCGTGGTCTTTGGCATCGGCTCGTTCATTCCGGCCGTCCTTCTGGGCGTTGTAGGCTATTTTGTGCGGCGCGGGTCGATCGGCGCGATCATCATCGCCATCCTGATCGACGGGCTGATCCTTCTGGTTTTGCTGGCGATGCTTCTCAATGCGCTTGCGGCGGCCGCCGGGGGACGACCTGCGGATGCGGCGGCGGGCCTGCTGATGTCGGCGATCTTCTTCGCCGCTTTCGGGCTGCTGTTCGTATGGCTCATCCAGGCCGCGCGAATGTCCGGCCGCCTGGGTGCAGCGCGGCTTGCACAGCAAACCCAATATTGGCATGCGTATCAACAGCAGATGGCATATCAGCAATACCCGCAGTCTCCACCGCCCCCCGACCACAACGCGCCGCCCCCGCCGCCCGGCCAGCCGCCGGTGCAGTGAAACCCGTCAGGCAATACCGCCGGATTGGAAGGTGACGATGATCACCGCATCGGTCCAACCCCGCGCTGGCATTAGACCGCCTTCAAGGTGTCGGTCCCATCTCCGAAGTGGCGATTCCCCAACCAACTCGCGCACAAGGTCGGCCAGGATTTTAGCGCCGGATAATTCTGCGCCAACCCGACCCCGTGCGATCCCGATTCATAAACATGCAACTCGAACGGGATGCGGTGGGAACGCAGCGCCGTTGCGAATTGCAGCGCATTTTCCACCGGCACCGCCGGGTCGTCGGCGGTATGAAAGATGAACGTTGGCGGCGTTTGTTGGGAAACATGCCTCTCATTGGAGAGGAGATTGATTTGCTCATCCGCCGCATCCTTCCCCAGCAGATGCTCGCGCGACCTGGCATGGGCGAAAGGGTCGGCCATCGTGATGACCGGATAGAGCAAAATCGCCAGATCCGGGCGGGACGATTGATGCTCGAGCGGATCGGCGTTGGAAGAATCACCTGTTGTGAATCGGGTGGCGAGCGTCGCAGCCAGGTGCCCGCCGGCCGAAAATCCGAGGATTCCAATGCGCTTGGGATCAATCCCCCACGACGTGGCGCGGTGACGGGTCGTCCGAACAGCGCGGGCGGCGTCCATCAAGGGCACGGGGTGATGGTACCGAGGTCCATGTCGATACCGCAGCACAATCCCCATGATTCCAAGCGAATTGAGCCATACCGCAATTGGATTGCACTCGTGATCGGCCAGGCAGCCATACCCGCCGCCCGGACAAATAATAATGGCGGACCCATTGGGAAACGGCGCCGGATAAACCGCCAGCGTTGGACGATCTTCCTTTTCTGAACCAAGCGATTGCGGGGGCGTGTCCGGCCAAAGATTAAAGGGCATCATAATTAGCCACACTCTAACAAGCGACGATGCGCAAATAAACCAATCGGTCATTCAGCGACTGTATCGCAACCTCATGGGCTGGCGGATGAGCAAATTCTCGAGGATAAAATTATGACAAATCCCTTTGCGTCCACATATCGTTGTGATATAGATTACAGCCATCGCTGGCGGTGGGGATCGCCAGCTCACGTATCAACGGTCGGTGTTCTGCATTCATTTCTGAGGAGACGGCCAATGGCTACCGGCACGGTCAAGTGGTTTGATGCGAAGAAGGGATTTGGTTTCATCCTCGGCCCCAACGGCAAGGATGTCTTCGTCCATTTCAGCAGCATCCTGGGAGAGGGCTTCCGCTCTCTTACCGATGGCGAGCAAGTGGAGTATGAGCCCGTCACCGGGGACAAGGGACTTCTTGCCCAGCAGGTTCGACGCATCCCCGCGGCATCGACGACGGAACCCAATCAAGAACCCCAGGCCAGCTGAGCAAACTGCGCCTGCAAGAACATAAGCATTGAATCACCCGCCACTGCCGCGCGCCGGTTTCAGCATCTGCCAACAAGGGGGAATGCATCACCGTCCAGTGGATCGCCCACCTTCAGTCCAGCGGTTCGCATCGGATCGGTCACCACATGATTGTGCCCGTCGTAGGTCGTTCCATCGGGCATGTAGATGATCGCCATCGCTTCACGGATGCCATCACTTTTATTTGGCCCCGCATAGTGAAACGTCAGGCCGTTGTGAAATGTCGCGCTCCCGGCTGGCAGTTCATGGATGACGGGCTTCACCGGTTTGATGTGCGGGGCATACTTGAAAATGTCCTGGGGATTGAACAGATCAATGGCCGGGATGGAGTCGAGCACCTGGGTGCCGGCGACGAAACTCATGCACCCGTTTCGCGACGTCGCATCCTTGAGCGCGATCCAGATCGTGATCTGGTCATGCCGATCCTCGTGCGGCCAATACACCGCATCCTGATGCCAGGGCGTCTTGTTGCTTCCCGTGCCCGGTTCCTTGAACAGCGCCTGATCGTGCCAGATGCGCACCGGCCGGCCGGCCAATCGGGCGGCGAGGTTTCCCAATCGACTCGATAGCACGAAACGCCGCACGGCTGGATGGCGGGTCCAGAGATTGACGCGCTGGATGAATATCTGCTCGTACGTCCCTTTCGTCGCATGCGAAGGATCGGCCGCCTTGGTGTGGCCCATGATGTCGGACTGCTTCTCAGATTCCACGGCCGCCTCCACCGCTTCGCGCAGAGCCGCCAGCACATCCCCCGAAAAAACCGCATCGCACGCGATGAATCCATCCTTGCGATATTTCTGAATTTGTTCCTCAGTGATCGGGTATTCGTCGCTCAACTGTTCGTCAGTTACCGCTTCGAGGCTTGATGCAAGCGTCATCGTGGGCTCCAAAAAAGATGATGAGAGGGATAATCCCGCGCCAACGGCCACCAACCATTGACGCACGAAATTATGCCTTTCCCATTTTCAAATGTGTTAGGCTCGAATAAGATTAAACTAGCACAAAATTGATGGACGATCTGAATGGATATCGATATATCTGGACCTGCAGGTTGATAATATGCCGATGGAACCGGACAATACCAACGTGAGTCACCATTTGCGCTTTAAGCAGACATTCGGCGCGCGGCCCCTGCGGATCGCCGCCGGCATGGTGATTTTGACCGGTGATTCGGTCGCGCATGACCATGACTTCATGGAAGTGGTTGTCATCACCGCCGGACGGGGCGTGCATCGCAGCATTCATGGCGATCAAGCGGTTACCGCCGGCGACGCGTTCATCCTTCGTCCCGGCGCCTGGCACGCTTATCTGGAATGCGAGGCGTTGCATGTTTTCAATTGCTGCTTCGCGGAGGAGGTGCTCCACCGCGAGATGGCATGGGCACTGGAGGATCCGATCATCAGCAATCTGCTGGGTGTTGGCGTGTTGGCAAGATCGGATCGGAACGTAGGTGCGATCCACCTGAAACCTGCCGCGCTTAAAAAGTGTTCCGCCCGATTGCGCGAGTTGAGCACAATGTGCCAGGGCAATGCTCTGGAAAATCATGCCCAGCGCGCCGGCATGCTGCTGGTATTCCTGGGAGAATTGGCCGGGCATGCGGCGCCTTGTTGCAAGGAGATGCCTCGGTCGCGGCCTCTTCATCCGGCGGTTGCTCACGCTCTGCGGCTTTTTGAGGCGGATGTGGCGGTGTCATGGACACTTGGTGAGCTGGCCGACACGCTTGACATCGACGAATCGCACCTGTGCCGACGGTTCAAGGCTGCCACTGGCTTGCCCCCCCTGGCATTCCTCGCCCGGCTTCGCGCCGAGAAGGCGGCGGCGTTGCTCCTTCGGGATCATGCGCCGATCGCCGATATCGGACGCGCGGTGGGCTGGCCGGACCCAAACTATTTCGCCCGACGATTTCGCGCGCGCTTTGGTCTCAGCGCCTCAGCGTACCGCAGCCGGTTTGCCGTTGGGACCAACGCGGTCGAAGCGCCGCGAGGTGGTTCGATCAACCACGGCTCATCTCACCGAGCCCGCTGAAATGTCGATACCCCGCCAGGTGGATCGTACCGCCGGGGCGGGTCCATCCCGCCAGTCCGCTTTCATGCAGCATGGTCTGATTCCCAATGCACGCCGCGAAAGTGGACTCAATGTCCGGCAGCGCGCGAATCGTGTTTCCATCGGCCTTCCGCACCGTGCGAACGGCCGATTCGGGGATGGTGCAAACCGCAGTCGCCTGCGACGCCCCCGAGATGACCAGGGCATGCGTCCGCGCCAATTCCAATGTCGCAACGATCGAATCCCCTCCCCGTACATAATCACAAAAACCCCGAACGACGTGCCGGAGGTCAAGCCCGGCTTCCCCCACCTGTTCCGTCCCGACGGGTGTCGTTATATGGAATCGATTGTTCTCAAAGCGAAGCGTCCCCTTGCTTCCATGAATCTGAACAATCGGCCCGATGAGCTGTTCGCACGCGTGCGTCAACAGCACAAGCAAGGGCGTCCCATCGGGCGTGATGATCCGCATCGAGCAGGTGTCGTAATTTTCAATTGTGTTGGCGCGATACAGCTCGGCCGACACCGACGCCGGTATCGCCGCCAGCGCCTCGGCCTGCCCCAGCAGATACAGCGCCAATGTGATGAAATGAGCGGTCGCGTTGTTGGCCGGGCTGTCGAGCACCCACGTCCCGTTGCGCTTGAGCGCGCCGGCCCAGTTGTTCCGCGCATAATAATGACTGTCACGAGGCCAGCACGCCATCACCGTCGCGCTTTTGATCGTCCCGATCTCCCCCCGCAGCAGGCGGCGTTTGGCTTCATGCGTTGACGGCTGGTAAATGTTTTGAAAACCGATGGCCGCCGGCAGCCCCGTGCGATCCCGCGCCGCGATCATCGCATCCAGATCATCAATGCAACCCGCCGCCGGCTTCTCGCACAACACCGCCTTCCCCGCCGCCAATGCTTTTTCCGTGAATGGGCGGTGCAGGTGAATGGGCAATGGCAACCAGACGGCGTGGCATGGCGAGTCAAGCAGTTCATCAAAACTGCTGGAGACCGCGACGCCCTGGTCGCGGAGAAAATCCGCCCGCTCCGCATTGGTCGTCAGGTCCGGATCGCACGCTGCAATGAGTTTGGCAGCGGCGTCGGGCCGCTGCTGTTCCTTCAACACGGCCGTGCTGGCGGTGACGCCATAGCCGCCCAATCCAACGCATCCAAATAAAACAGGTGAAGGTGTCTGAGTCATAATTCTGCTGTCGATGAGTCCATCACACGAATACCTGCGTTCGGCTGGCATGCCGGGGGGTAGCTGTCAAGCGTGAATCGGCCCGCGACGATCCGCGCCCGGCGATGACCTTTCGCGGCTACGGTTTTTTGGGGCTATGACTTTTGAAGTTCGTCCATTAAAAGACGGTGTCCATGCATGGTGTCAACAAGTATTTGCGGGTCAAAGTCTTTGTTGCCTATGCCAATTTCCCACAACAGGCAACCGTCATAGCCGGACGCCTTGATCATGCGGGCGACCCATGCCCAGTCAACCGTCCCCTTGCCTCCGGTGAGGTGAATGTCCGTGCCCGCGTTGTCGTTGAGATGCAGGGAGATCAACCGCTGGCCCAATCCCGTTTCGACATCTTTCCAGTCGTGGGCGCAGTTGAGGTGGCCGGTGTCGATGACGTAGCCAAATGCGTCCGAAGGCAGGGGATCGACACGGGCGAATATGTCGCGTGTCCATTGGCCTTCTTTACAGACATAACCATTCTCCAGCGCGATGCGCGCACAGGAAGCCTGGGCGCGCGGCAGGATTTCCTGCATCACCTCGTTGGCCCGCGCCACGCCGTCGGGGTCTTGAAAACACTTGCCCAGCACTTGCATGTGTGAAACAACAATTCGAGCTCCCAGTGCATCAGCCGCGTCAAGGCACCACCGCAACTCATCAAGCTGGCGGCCTCGTTCCGCCGGATCGGGTGAGGTGATGTCCCCGGCGTCATCCGAATGAATGGACCAGATCGCCACGCCGGTGTCTTTCGAAGCATTTTGGAGAAGGCGAATCTGCTCAGGACTATGGACATCGAGAAATCCGACGCGATGCTTGTGGCGGAACCTGCTGAGTTCCATCGCCTTGAAACCAGCGCCCGCGGCCAGCTCGAACGGCTTCGCGTCGAGCGGCTCATTGTTCCAGATGCCGCTGTTGATACCCGGCTGATTGTGCAACGCGCCCTTGCCGGGCGCCTCCAAACGGTTTTGTGGAAGTGGCATACGATTCTTTCCGGCGTGTGTCGAGGTCCGATGCGATCACGACGAACACATCATTGGATTTCGCCGCATCATACTGAAAGCTGACCGCATGCCAAAGCTCCCAGATGATCAATGGATAACGAAGTTGAACGTTGTTTGTTGAGTCTCGCCCATCATGTATGATGCCGCAGGGGAATCAAGGCCATCGCCAAAGTGGCTTTTATGAATGAACTACTGTCAAAGATTGAGTCCCGTTCGGTGAAGGTTGGCGTCATCGGCTTGGGCTACGTTGGCCTGCCGCTGCTCGCCGCGTTCCACGCGGCGGGATTCTCCGTCATCGGCTTCGACGTCGATCCGGCGAAGATCGAGGCGCTGCTGGCGGGGCGGATGTATCTCAAGCATTTGGGGGAGTCGCTGGCGCGGGACATGAAAGCGGCCGGGCGGTTTGACGCCACCAGCGATTTCACGCGGCTGGCGGAGGCGGATGTGCTGATCAGTTGCGTCCCGACGCCGCTGGGTAGGCATCAGGAGCCGGACCTGAGCTACATCGAACAAACCGCCCTGGCGATTGGCAAGACGTTGCGCAAGGGGCAACTGGTCGTTCTCGAATCGACGACCTACCCCGGCACGACGCGGGAGGTCATGCTGCCGCGCCTCAACCGCAGCGGCATGGTCTGCGGGCGGGATTTCTTCCTCGCCTATTCGCCCGAGCGCGAAGACCCCGGGCGAAAGGATCACAACACCAGGAGCATTCCCAAGCTGGTGGGGGGGATCGATCCGGTTTCCGGCGAGATCGCGACGGCGCTGTATCGCAAGGCGATCGCGCAGGTGATCCCGGTGAGCAGCGCGGAGGTCGCCGAGGCGGCCAAGCTGCTGGAGAACATCTACCGCGCCGTCAACATCGCGCTGGTCAACGAAATGAAGATGCTCCTGACCGCGATGGGGATCGACGTCTGGGAGGTCATCCGGGCGGCGGCGACCAAGCCGTTTGGCTTTCAGGCGTTTTATCCCGGCCCGGGGCTCGGCGGCCACTGCATCCCGATCGATCCGTTTTATCTCACATGGAAAGCGCGGGAGGTGGGGATGCCGACGCGCTTCATCGAACTGGCCGGGGAGATCAACCACGCGATGCCGGATTATGTCGTCCATCGTACGATGCTCGCGCTCAATCAGCGGGGCAAGGCAATCAACGGCAGCCGGATTCTCGTCCTTGGGCTGGCGTATAAGCCGGATGTGGATGATGTCCGCGAAAGCCCGAGCTTCGAGCTCATTGAAAAGCTTCGCGAGCTTGGGGCGCAAGTTGACTACAACGATCCGCACGTCCCGGCGACGCACAAGATGCGGCATTACAACCTCGAGATGAAAAGCGTGGAGCTGTCGCCGGAACATCTGGCCGAATACGATGCCGTCCTCATCGCCACGCACCACAAGGCGTACAACTGGCAGCAAATTGCCGATCACGCGAAGCTGATTGTCGATACCCGCAATGCGATGCGGGAGGTGACGGGGAAGCGGGAGCACATCGTCGGGTCATAGGGATCAACACGATTTCCGTTCGTCGTTTCATTCCAGTAAGATGACACGCGGGGGATTGGCTATTTACATGAGATTAAAGGAGTCGTGATGGCCGGGAAGGCATTGATTGTGTGGGGCGGCTGGGATGGGCATGAGCCCAAAGAGGTGGCGGCGATTTTTGAGCGGGTCCTCAAGGAGGATGGCTTCAGCGTGAGCGTCGCCGACACCCTCGATGCGTTCGTCACGACCAACCTGAACGAACTCGACTTGATCGTCCCTGTCTGGACCATGGGAAAGATCACACCCGAACAGCTCAAGCCCGTGACCGAAGCCGTTGCCAGCGGCGTCGGGATCGCCGGTTGCCACGGCGGAATGTGCGACTCCTTCCGCGAAGCGACCGAATGGCAGTTCATGACCGGCGGCCAGTGGGTCGCCCACCCCGGCAACGACGGCACGAAATATCGCGTCAATATCCGCGACCGCCAGCACGCGATCACGTCGGGCATTGCCGATTTCGACGTCGCCAGCGAACAGTATTATCTGCACGTCGATCCGGCCGTGAAGGTGCTCGCCACGACGCGCTTCCCCGTCGCCGACGGCCCGCACGCCCCCAATGGCCCGGTCGATATGCCCGTTGTCTGGACCAAGCTGTATGGCAAGGGGAAAGTGTTTTACAATTCACTGGGCCATCACGCCGACATAGTGGCGGCCGAACCGTGCCTGACCCTCATGCGCCGCGGTTTCCAGTGGGCGGCCAAGGGGAAATAGAGGCCGAGCCAAGAGGTTTCAAAACCCTTTTTGGAATGTCCACAAAATATGGGGCCACGCCCCAATCATCAGGAGTCAACCCCATGCAACTTTCCCTCGCCGGTTGGAGTCTTCAGAAGCTGTTTCGCGCCAACAAGCTGACGCTGCTTGAGTTCCCTCGCTTTGCCCGCGAACAGTTTGGCATCACCGCCGTTGAATTGAACAGCCCCTTTTTCGCGTCACGCGATCCGAAGTATCTGGCCGAGCTTGTCGCCGCCGCAAAGGCCGCCGATGTTCGCCTGCTCAACATTGCCGTCGATGAAACCGGCGACCTTGGCGCCGAAGACCCGGCCGAACGCAAGCTGGGCGTGGAGAAGTATGGCGCTTGGATTCCGATCGCCGCCGCCATTGGGTGCGGCGTGATCCGCGCCAATTCCGGCGGCAAGAACATCAAGAACCGCGCCGCCGCCGAAGCCGCCTGCGCGCAAAGCTTCGTCGAACTGGGCAAAAGCGGACGGGATCACAAGGTCGCCGTCGTGGTCGAAAATCATGGCGGCATCAGCGTCAGCGCCGATGCAATCGTTCAACTCGTGAAGACCGCCCGGCGCGAGGTCGGCGAGCAGTGGGTTGGCGCGCTGCCCGACTTTGGCAATTGGCCCGCTGACATCGACCGGTACGCCGCGCTGGAAAAAATCCTGCCCTACGCCAAGGCCGTCCATGCCAAGGTGCTCGACATTGATGAGCAGCTCCATCACCCGGCATTCGATCTCGCCCGCTGCGTCAAGCTGGCCCGCGAGTCGGGGTATGATGGATATCTCGGCATTGAGTTTGAAGGATCGAATCCCGCCGATCCCGTTCAAGGCGTCAAGCTTGCCGTGAAGAAGCTGACGGGCATCCTCAATCAGAAGCCATGATCCTCACCATCGATGGTCCCGCCGGGACGGGCAAATCCTCGGCCTCCCTTCAGGTCGCCCGGCGGCTGGGCTTTGATTTTCTCGACACCGGCGCCATGTATCGCGCCGTCGGTCTTGAGGCCGTGCGCCGAAACGCCGATTGGGCCAATCCGCGCGAACTCGCTTTCATCGCGCGGCATTGCCGCATCACCTTCGACTGGACGGCCGCTCCCCCGGCCATCCTTCTCAATGGGGAGGCCGTCGAACACCTGATTCGCAGCGGCGAGATGGCGCAGGCCGCCTCCCTCGTCGCGGCCACCCCGGGCGTGCGGGAGAGATTGGTCGAGTTGCAACGAGAGATCGGCGCCGACCGCGACAACCTCGTCACCGAGGGGCGCGACCAGGGCTCGGTCGTCTTTCCCCATGCGGATGTGAAGATTTATCTCGACGCCACGCCGCAGGAGCGCGCCGCCCGCCGCGTGCGCCAACTTCGCGGGCGCGGGGAGATCGTCGATGCCGCCCAGGTGTTGCGCGACATCATCTCCCGCGATGAACGGGATCGCAACCGAGCGGTCGGGCCGTTGACAGTTCCGCACGGCGCGCTGGTGATCGACACAACCGAGCTCGATGAGAATCAGGTGGTGGAGCGGATCGTCGCGGCGGCCGTGGCTCACCCAGGGAAGCCATGACATGACCGACACGCCAGTCCATCAACCCCCAAATACAGTCTCCAGCACGATGATGTGGCGATTTTTCCAGCACCTGTGCTGGATGATCTTCCGCCTGCTGTTCGATTATCAGGCGCGCGGGACGCATCACCTCCCCAAAACCGGCGGCGTCCTCCTCGTCTCCAATCACCAGAGCTACCTCGATCCGATGATCCTGGCGATGCCGCTGCAACGGCCAATGAGCTTTCTGGCCAAGAGTGAGCTGTTTCACAACAAATATTTCGGCTGGCTCATTCGCTCGCTCAACGCGTTCCCGGTTAAGCAGGGCCGTGGCGACTCCGGCGCGATCAAGGAAACGCTTCGCCGGCTCAAGGATGGGCATGTTCTGAACATCTATCCTGAAGGGACGCGCACGGAGAGCGGGCAAATCGAACGCATCCAGCGCGGTGCGGCACTGGTTGTCCGCCGGGCAGGGGTTCCGATCCTGCCCGCCGCCATTGATGGATCATTTCAGGCCTGGCCTCGCAACCGCAAGTTTCCCCGTCCCGGCGTCATTCGCGTCCTGTACGGGCCGCCGCTGGTCATCGATGGGATGAACGATCAGGAAATCACCGACTTGATCGACCGCACGCTTCATGACCTGTTCGAGCAGGTGGCTGCGTTGCGCCGGTCGGCGATGCGGAAATCAGGACGACGCGCGTCCACACTCGAACCGCGGTCAACGAATTGAAGAAACAAGCTCCCGCAATCCATGCGCTGTCAGGGGGTGTGCGGGATGGGGTGGTGGAACTACGGAAGTGGTCATTGCGCGGGCTTCGCGAATAAACGATTCCCGTCGCCTGCCCGGCCGGCGGAGCACCGGGCGACCCAGCGAGTCCATCTCGTGCGCCCCCAGCCCCGGCCAGACATGAATCAGGGCGCATGCTCCCGCCGCCGCATTTCGCATATCCTCGCGTGATCGCACGGCTCCATTCGCATGGGCGGCGAAATCGGCGATCCGATCCCACCCCTCACCATACAAATGAACCGGCAGGCCCGCTTCAATCAACATCCGCGCCATTCCCTGCTGGTACGCGGGAAGAATCATGCCACTGAAGAATCGCGCCGCGTCAAACTCCTCCTCCTTGATGTTCATCCTCGCCCGCCACTGCTTCAGATACCTCGCCGGATCATCCCCCAGCGCGAAGGGATCCTTGGCAAGCTCGGCGGCGATGGACTGCCATAGCAACCGGTGGCTCGATAACTCCATCGCGGGTTCCGTTTCAATGACCTGCGTGTTGGCGATCAGGACAAGCGGCGCACCCATGCCCGCCGCTCCCGCGGATGCTTGATGAGCGAACGTCGGCCATTGCGCCGTCTTGACCTGTCGGGCATCCCATCCGGACTTTACGACCATTTCGGCCCATGTTGCATCCGCGATGAGCAGGAGGTCATCCGCATGCGTTGAGGCCGCCGGCGCGGATGGTGATGTCCACCACGTCACGCAGCGGACTTGCCTGGGGATCAAAACCCCCAGGTCGGCACGGGTCAAGTTGGCGAGGAACAGCACGTCCAATTCTTCCGCCGCCAGCGCCAGTCCAAGTGGCGAGGCCGAGAGGGGGTCATCCGTGTCGTGAACATGAGCGGCTTCGAATGCTTGATTCACGCAGTCGCACAGCGTCACGCCAGCGCCTTCCCACAATCGAAATTGGGATGGCGTCACCGCACCGATTCGAACCGGCGCACTGGCGCGCCGCGGCCGCCATGTTCCATGCCGACTGTTGACCAGCGCCTGTCGTCGCACCGCCTCGGCCGAGAAAATACCTTGTGCGGCTTCGATCAGCGATCCCCCCGCCGCGTCGGTTGTCAGAGCGGTGCGAATGAACTGCGCTGGAATTGGCAGGCCGGGATATCGCCGCAATAAGTCCTGTAGCATTTTCGCCCATTGATCCCCTGTGGCAAACCAAAGCCTGTTCGTGGCCAGTTCGTGGGAAAAATCGTCGCAGTGCAACAAGAAGCGCAGCGCCGCGAAGGTGGGTACCAGGCAGATCATCGCGCCGCTCGTGGCCGCTCGATCGAGCGCGAGCCGCGCCTGCGCCGCTTGCCTGGGATCAACAAGGCAGGCGACTTTGCCGCGCAGTGTGAGCGTTTTGAATAGTTCTTCCGCAGCCGCGTGTGGAACCGAGCAATCGCCGATCCAACGTCCCTCCCGCCGCGCGGTCAGCGCGCCGTCCCGCCCGTACACAAACTCAATGTGCGAATCCTCGAAATTCTCATCACCACGCTCGGCCGCGACCTCGTGACGCTAATCGGC
>CAYTAP010000001.1:26287-57917 GCA_964435775.1 uncultured Tepidisphaeraceae bacterium | reverse complement strand
AGCGCGCACACATCGGGTTGGGTCCGCCGCATTGCCGCCAGGTTGTTCAGGAAATAACATCGCGCCGCCCGACCAGCGCGCGTTTGCCCCTCCCCTGGCATGAGCGGCGCATCACAAGAGACAACCGCAACTTCGACTACATCCGCAGGGCTCATACCCTGTTATCGGACCAAAGCCCCGCTCCCATCCAATTTGCCCTTAAGCGACACCGCGCGACCGCCGGCGAAGCAACATCCCCGCCGCAATTCCACCAATCAGAGTGAAGCTTCCCGGTTCCGGAACTGCCGGCAATCCGGCGATGAGAACGGGGTCGATCATGTCGTTGCCGGCCTGAAACCGAATGCTCGTCAACGTTTCTCCCTCCGCGATGCCGAACAATGACAGATCGATTCCGATCGCGTCCACGTTGGAAGATTTATTGCTCGCTGTGAATCCTGTGGCTGATTCCAACTCCGCCAAATCATTGACCGTAGTGTCGCCATTATTGTTGTACACAAAACGTGTATAGGGCATCGAATTGATGAGTGCCCCGGAAATATTGGCCGATCCAATGTCCACATGCTTGGCGGGGTCGTTGTCGATGTAAAAACGGGTTGTGAAGGTGCTGGCCAGTTTGAAGATGACGATGTCATCGCCGGTTGAGTTGACCACCGGCTCAAGGAACGTCACTTCAAAGGCCTGATCGAATGGCGAAGTGGTCTTTACGGGATTGGTCACGCCGGTATCCAGCCGGTTGTCCTCGATCAACGTCGCGCGGGTGCCCGGCGCTGGAAGGCTGGCATTGTATTGGGAAATGAAGGGCACGCTGTATGCGGCGACATCCGTCAGGTCCACGCCCGTCAACTGGCTTGGCAGGTAGGTGAATGATCCCGCCGACCCGCGCGAGACCGTCACACTCGTCAGCGTGTAATCCCCGTTGTCGGCATCCGCAACTGTCGCGCCCGTGACGCTTGCGCTCACTCCCGTCGCGCCCATCGCCAATCCAATTCCGCAAGCCAATGTTCGAATCATCCAGTTGCCGCGCATATCCACCCGCCTTCCTGAAACACCTTCGATCAACATTCAAGGTCGCTGCACGCTCATGCGGCGCGCCGACGTCGCATTCCCAGCGCCAAAGCCACGCACATCAGCATCACGGACGCCGGTTCGGGTACCAATGCCACCGCATTGGCTGGCAGGCTCAGGGTCATCAAATCCATCTTGACCTGCCAATTCGACGCTGCCACTGGCAGGCCATCCGGTGTGGCCAGCTCCACACGGAGCCAGTTGCCGATCTGATCCTGTCCGATTCCGTTCACGGTGAGGTCGAAGTAGGTAAAGCTTGAAACGGCAAGCTCCGAGCTGTCGATCGTTCGCTCGCCGAGGATGGTCACCGCGCCGTCGTTGGCTGACCCGCCGGGAAATAAGCCCGTACCGATCAAACGGAGGATGAACTGGCCCGGATCGGTCGCCGCAGTCGCCGTTTGGTCGTCGCTGATCGCCAGTCCCACCGACAACGTGTATGCCGTCCGCGTCAAAGGTCCGATGTCCTGCCAGATTTTCCCCTGCACGTTGGCACCGAGGTATCCGATTTTCGGCCCGTCGCCATTGGCGATCTGCGTAAACGTCGAACCGTCATTGCTCATGGCGCCAACATCGCCGGACACATGGAAATCATCCAGCCAGCCCGTTCCCCCGCGCTCGAATGACAAGTTGGGAATGAACGTGACGGTGGGGGTGCCCGATGGATTGGCGATTGTTTGACTCGTGGCGATGGGGGAACCAAAGTTTGGCGTGCCGTCGGTGTTCCAGGTGAATGGTTGGATGCGCACCTGCCGGCCGCCCCGGCCAGTGTCGGTGCGGGCGTGGTAGACGATCCAATCCTCGGTGCCATCCGGAGACTTGACGAACGAACTGTGCCCTGGTCCATAGACGCCATTACCCTGCTCAAACAGCGGCGTGGGCGTCTTGTCGGTCCATGAACTGGCGAGCAACGGATCGGTCCCGGTCAGTTTAAGCGCGCCGATCGCGTAGTAGGGCGTATCGAAACTGCTGCCCGAATAGGTCAAAAAGACATCGCCATTGTGTTCGAGGATCTCCGGACCTTCGTTGACGCCGCGGGTGGTGTTGTTGTACCCGTGGCGTTCCCAGGCAAAGGTCGGATTGCTGATAACAACGCGCTCGCCGGTGAGCGTCCAGGGGTTGCTCATCTCGGCGATATACAGGCTTTGATTCGAGACGCCCTCGACGGGGTTGCCGGACCAGATCATGTAATTCTTGTTCCCATACGACAGGATGGTCCCGTCAATCGCCCATCGATCCGAGGGCGTCGTGATCTTTCCCTTTAAGGTGTAAGACCCCTGCGGGTCTTGGCTGTCTCCCTCCAATACATACATTCGGTGGTTGATGTCCGATCCGTTGTCGGCGGCCACATAGGCGTACCACTTGTCATTGATGCGATGGATCTCTGGAGCCCAAAGGTTGTTGCTGTACATTGTGCCCGCTGGCGGTTTCCAAACAACCTCGGAATTGCTGTTGAGGCTTTGCAGCCAGGGCGTGCGGGCCACCTTCACGTCGTTGCCCGTCGTGCTCGTGTAAAAGTATTGCCCTCCCCATTGAAACGCCCATGGATCGGCGCCGCTGGTGACGACCGGGTTTGTGAACTGAGCAAATGCCTGCGCGGGCACAGCCAGACCAATCAGCAATACCACCAAGCGCACCAGTCGCCCACAAGCGCGTCGACCAATATTCATTTTCCACTCCTTTACTGAGGGGATCTGTGTGTAGTCTTGTATACAAAAAGCCTCGGGCTGTTTTACCTTACATACCTACACTCTTCAAGCTTAATCCGGATGTCTCGACGGCTACTTTTGCTTGTCCATAATCAATAAGGCGATGGTTAAGGTCTGGAGGATCAGGGCCACGGTCAGGGTGGACTGGATGCCGCCGGGCTCACCCCGCTGGAGATACGCCAGGAACAGAACGCCGAAAACCAGGATTTGCGAGACGCCGGCCAGCAGCTTACTGACGGAAAAGTCGGCGTGCTGCTGCTCGCGGGAGCGTTTCAATTCAACCAGGATTTGCTCGACTATTTCCTGTAGCCGCGCCGCGGAGAGGTCCGATGGAGCATGCACCCTGGGCGCGGCCGTTGGCGGGTCGGATGACGCCGGGATCGGCGCAGTTGGGCTGACGGGGGCCGCATGAGGCGCATCGGGAACCGATACCGCAATGACCGGGGGGATATCGTCATCGGCAATGATGTCGGCGGCCTCGGAGAGCGTTCGCACACGGGCGTCGGGTTCCACGGCCACAGGCGCATCGGCGGCGGCCGAGCGGGGGAGCGCGGGATCCGTGAAAAGAATCGTTCGACATCCTGCGGCGCGCCCGGCGGCGATGTCCCGGGGGGCATCGCCCACCAACCAGCTTCGTCGCAAATCGATATCCAATTTTTCAGCTGCTTTCAGCAGCATACCAGGGTGAGGCTTTCGCAGGTCGCTGTCTTGCCGATATGCCTCAACGGTGGCCTCGGGATGAAAGGGGCACCAGGTGTGATGATCAACAATCGCGCCGGGATTGAAGGCCTGCATCAGCGCATCCATCCGCGCATTGACCGCCCTCACCGCGTCTTCATCGTAATAGCCTCGGGCAACGCCGGATTGATTGGAGCAGGTGACGACGGCATAACCCAGGCTGCGGACGCGCGCGACGGCATCGGCCGCCCCGTCGATGAGGCGCACCTGCTCCGGATCACCGAGATAGCCGTCGGCGGCGATCAGGGTGTTGTCGCGATCGAAAAAGACGGCGGGTTGGCTCATGGCGTTACGCGATGGGTTCGTGATGCCGGCCGGACACCGCAACTATATCACATCGGTCTGGAAACGACGAATGTCGCCAATGCGTCCAGGGCGTCACGCGCGGGAGAGCGGGGAAGGACCATCAACGCCGCGCGAGCGCGATCCACCCATTGGGAAGCGCGCATCCGCGCATAGAGGATGGAGTCACTGGGGAGAATCAGGTTGCGTATTTTTTCGGTCTGGTCGATGATCCGCCCGGCCAGCAGGGAGCGGAGCAGTTCGCGGTGCTCGCGCGGAGCCGTTTTGAGGAAGTGGATCATCGGAAGGGTCATCTTCCCTTTTTCGACGTCGCTGCCGAGCGTTTTGCCCACAATGCCCATGTCGCCGATCAGGTCGAGGATATCATCCTGAATCTGAAACGCCGTCCCGAGCGACAGACCGTAATCCTCGAGCGCCTTGACCTGGTCCTCGCCGGCGCCCGCGAGCTTGGCGCCCAACAGGCAGCACGCGGCACACAGCACCGCGGTTTTTCGGCTGATGATCTTCACATACGTCGCTTCATCCAGATCGAGGTTGTTGCGATTGTCGATCTGAAGCAGTTCACCCTCGCACACTTCGTTGGTTGTGCGGGCAATTGTGCGCGATGCGAATTGGGATTCGAGGCTGGAGCAGAGGTGGTAGGAATGGCTGATCAGATAATCGCCCAGAAGGACGGCGGCTTCGTTGCCCCGCAAATGATTGATCGTCGCCCCCTTGCGGCGAAGTTCGGCGTCATCAAGCACATCATCATGCACGAGCGTCGCCATGTGAACCATTTCAACCACGGTCGCGATGACGATGTGATCATCAACGAGCGATCCGCAGGCTTGTCCACTGAGAAGCACAAGCGAGGGGCGCAACATTTTTCCATGAAATCGCTCGACATGCTTGACGAGTGTGTTGACGCACGGCAGATCGCTGGCGAGTTCCTTGTGAAACAGCGCTTCGACGGCCGCCAGGTGCGGTTCGATGCATACGTTGAGTGCGGACAAAGCCGAGATCATCAGGTCTCCACGGGCGGCGGCGAATCAGCGGGTCGATGGTGCGGGATTATAGAAGGCATTGGAAGCCAACGCGAGCGGCTGCGGATTCTTTTGCCACATCGACGAATCTCCCGGGCGCGGGAATGCCCCGCGACGTAATAGCGCATAGAATGCACCCATGGAGCCGAAGGAATTGACGGACAGTAAATTGATTGACGCAGGGCAGATCATGGATGTTATCTATCTGGACAACAACGCCACAACCCGCACCGCGCCCGAGGCGGCGGAGGCGATGACGCCATTCCTGACACAATGGTATGGCAATCCATCCAGCGTGCATCGCTTTGGGCAGCGTTCGCGCCAGGCGATTGATGAGGCGCGGGCGCGGGTTGCGGCATTGATTGGCTGCGCCGACGCCGAATTGATGCTGAGCAGTGGGGGAAGCGAGTCGATCAACATGGCCATTCGCGGGCTGGCCGCCTCGCGCAAGGGGCGAAAGCGCGTCGTCACCAGCACGGTCGAGCATTCGGCAACTCGGGAGGTGTGCAATTACCTGACCCGCTGCGGCATGGAGGTCGATTGGATAGATGTGGACCACGAAGGACGGCTTGATCTTGATGCGCTGAAAAGTGCGGTGTCGGACGACGTGGCGGTGGTTTCGATCATGTGGGCCAACAATGAAACGGGCGTCATCTTCCCCGTGGGGGACATCGCGGAGATCTCCCGAGCGGCGAAGGTCCCTTTCCATTGCGATGCGACACAGGCGGTGGGGAAGCTTCCCATCGCGGTGAAGGATGTGGGGATGGATGCGATGAGCTTCGCCTCGCACAAGTTTCACGGCCCCAAGGGTGTGGGGGGATTGTATATCCGGCGCGGGCTTCGCATTCCACCCCTCATCATCGGCGGCCCACAGGAGCGGCAACGCCGCGGTGGGACAGAAAACGTTCCCGGCATTGTCGGCATGGGCGTGGCGGCGGTGCTTGCGGGCGAACGGCTTGGGGAAATGCGCCGCGTCGCCGAATTGCGAGATCGTCTGGAAGCGGGGATTTTGCAAAACATCCCCGATTCCCATGTGATTGGAAACAGGGGCGAGCGCCTGCCCAACACATGCAACATCGGCTTTTCGCAATTGGAGGCCGAGGCGATTTTGCTTCTGCTCAGCGAGCGCGGCATCTGTGCCTCGGCCGGGGCGGCGTGCAGCAGCGGCAGCTTGGAACCCTCGCCGGTTTTGCGGGCGATGAGGATTGATGATCGAATCGCCCATGGCGCGATCCGTTTCAGCTTGTCACGGTATAGCACGGCCGACGAGGTTGATCGCGCGCTGGCGGCGATGCCCGACGTAATCGGGCGACTTCGTTCCGTGCTTCCCGTGGGATGACGGCCAGGCGGAGACGCGGGTGGAAAAATGCACCGGCGATATAATGCGCCAACCGCATGAAACAGATACAATAACGCCATGGATTTTCTCAAAAGCGCCGCCGGAAAAATCGTGATGGGCGTGGTGGCTCTGGGCGTCATCGCCGGCGGCATCTCATGGTGGACGATGGATGAATCCACGCGGTCGAGGATCGTGGGGGACACTGGGCGCATTGCGGGCTGGCTGGGGGTCGTGCTGGCGTTGCCTTGGGCGACCTTTTATGTCATTGGATGGGTGGGGCGGCTGCGGCGCAATGATGCCGGGGCGGCTTTGGTGTTGGTATATACCCTGGCCGAGGCGACGCTGCTGGCATGGCTATTCGATTGGGTGATGAACAGTTCAACGGGCTGGACCTTTTTTGTCGCCGGTATCCTGCTTGCCGGGGCATATAATCTGTTCGCATGCGACTGGATTGCGGAGAAAGTGGAGTGAATCCCTACGGTGGGATGCGGTGCCGGAGCATGTGGGTAATTGCGATCGGATTGGAGTGACGGATGCCGGCGGTGAACGAGCGAATCAGTGAATATATCCTCGATCAGCGGATCGGCGGCGGGACGTTCGGCGAGGTGTGGCGCGCGCATCACCACGTCTGGACCGACCAGCGGGTGGCCATCAAAATCCCCACCGATCCTCAGTACGTGCGCAATCTTCAGCGCGAAGGGCAGGCGATTCATGGGTTGGTTCATCCGAACATCGCCAGGGCAATCGGTTTTGATCCATATGCGCAGGTGCCGTACCTGACGATGGAATATGTGCCGGGCTCGAGCCTTCGACCTCTGATCGCCGGGCGTGCGATGTCGGCTGCCGATGCCGTGTCCGTCATGCGGCAGGTGCTCGCGGGGCTGGGGTATGCGCACGGGCAGGGCGTGGTCCATCGGGATGTGAAGCCGGAAAATATCCTCATTCATGAGCGGGCGCTGATACAAGGGTATCACGTCCAGGGCGCTGTGAAAGTGACTGACTTTGGCCTTGGGCAGGCGGCCAGCCAGACCGCGGCGCAGTCCATCGCCTATTCGGCGTCGCTCAATTCCCCGGCTGGTCGGGACATCGCCGGTACGCTCGATTACATGGCACCCGAGCAGCGAAGCGGAGAAACCGTGGACGGACGTGCGGATTTATACGCCTGCGGTGTCATTTTGTATGAGATGCTCACCGGAGAGCGACCGGCGGGAACCGAGGTGCCCAGCGACCTTGTCCCGTCGGTGCCAGCGCATCTGGACATGGTGTTTCGTCGGTCTTATTCGAGGCTGGAGAATCGGTTTGGGTCGGCCGCGGAGTTCATCAAGGCGCTGGATCCCGTGATGCCGCCGCCATTGCCGCAACGCGGTGGCGGCCAGCTTGTCGCTCCTCCCATTGCGCCTCGCGCAACACCCAAACGCAAACCAAGTGATGCCGATGCGCCATCGCACCCGTGCCCGCAATGCCACGGGCATGTGTCGGCGGGGGATCAGTTCTGCATGCACTGCGGCGTGCAGCTCGTGGCGCGGGTGCGTCGATGCCCGCGCTGCGGCGGATACCCCCGGCCGGGCGATAGCCATTGCAATTTTTGTGGAGAACGATTGACGCAGGGAACATCGGTGGCGTGAAGGTACTCGTGAAACCAGTCATGGACACAAAGTCGTTGACAACTTCGCCTGGGACAGAGACCAACGGCGTCGGGGCACATGGCGAGGCCGTGGCGCCTGGCGCGACCGTCGCGCAGCGGCGTCAGGGCAACTCCACCGTGGAGTTGGTGCGACTGCTGGAATCGCCGGTGAAGCCGGAAACGTCCGGCTCATCATTCGGCACGTTCGCGATGGGGGTGTTGAGCTTTGGCATCTTCCCGCTGTGGCGATGGAACCGCCGCCTGCGGGAGCGGATGATCAACCAGCAGATGCGGTTGCGGCAAGTGGCGCAATGGCTGCAATGGAAGACCGGACGCCCGGAGGCAATGGCATTGACCGATCTGGCCGACCGGGCGGGGTGGCGATGGGGGCTGGGAATGAGCGCGATTCTCTGCCTGCCGGTCATCCTCGGGTTTTTCATTTACTACTTTTCTCAAGTCAGCCCCTTGAGTTTGAAGTCCGCGGTGGCGATGACGTATCAATTCCGGCCGCTTCATCGCTGGGTTATGCCGGACAACATGGGCACTTGGTTTTTCATGACCTGGACAGTGGGGCTGTGCCTGGGGTATTTGCTGCACGCCGTCCAATTGCAGCGGCATGCGGCCGATTTGAGACGGTTTGCGGCGGGCGTCAATCGCTTTCTGGCCGCCGAAGCGCAGCGTCCGCTCGGTTTGCCGCGGCTTGGGACGGGTTTGAGCGTCCTATCCGTGATCGGCGCGCTGATCCTGCTGCACTGGGGCGCTGCGTGGGGCATCATCATGATGCTGAGCGGCTTGGCGGCCAGACGATTTGAGCGCGGTCCGGCACGGCGGTTGAACCGGGAGTTGGAACTGATGGTCCGCGCATTGGACGCGGGGGAAATTGATGCGAAGCTGCCGCGAACTTGCCGCAAGCCACGGTGTGGGATGATATTGCCGGCCGCGGCGCGGTTTTGTCCACGGTGCGGCACGCGCGTCGGCGCGCAATTGAATGAGGTGGCATGAGTCCGCGCAATGGCGCGCCGCGAAGCGCCCAGGGCCTTTCAATTCTCGAATGGATCCGCCGTAGGGGCGGCTTCAGCCGCCGTTTTAGAGAAAAACGGCGGCTGAAGTCGCCCGTACCAAAGAGAATTGAAACACCCTGGCGAAGCGCCCCGGAGTATTGGCCATGAAGCTCGTCATGACTATTCTTTCCGTGGCCGGGTGGGCATGGTGTGCCATTGCCCTTGTGGTCCTGCCCCTCAAAATGAGGCGACGGGCGGCTGAGTTGAAGATCAGTGAGCTTGAGAGGTGATTGCAGCGCATGAATAGCAACCCCGATCCATCCATGCACCGCGAACGTGAGGAGCGGTTCATCAACCATGTTGAACAGTTACTGGACGATGATCACCTGCGCGTGGACACGACGCGGGGGCGACGGTCGGTGTTGTCGCTGTCGCGCGATATCAATCGGAGCAACCGCGAAGTTGAGCTCAAGCGTCAGATGAGCCAGGCAGGCATGCCCGACCGCGATTTGGAAGCGCGAATGCCGCGGGGGCAAACGCTGGATGTGCTCCTCTCCCGCCCGAGCTGGGTCATTTTCAAAAAACCGGTGGGGCGTTTGCGTATCGTTTGTGTTTCTCCGATCAAGGCGCTCTTGAGCGGGCAGGCGCCATCGCCGATGACGACGCCGGAGGTCAACCGGCTGCTCGCGGAGATGCCCCCGCCTTTGCCCGGCATCCCCACAACGCTCGTGCTGATGAGCACAAGCGGATTCACCACCGAATCGCATGAAGTGGCGGATCGGACGGCAACGCGGACGCTGATCCTCGTCGAGCCCAACCCGGCCGGGGGCTGGTCGATTGCGGCGCCGGCGCAAAGCAAGGCGCTGGCCGAGCTTTTCGACCCCGAAGGCGAAACGGACAAGCGGCAGCGCGTGTTTGAGGCCATTGAAGATTCCTCGATGGACCTGACCGCCAGCGGTATTATTGGCGACAAGCTTGCCGCCAGAACAAAGTTGCCGATCATGACCGTTGAGGCGGAGATCAAAAATTACGCAAAGGAACACCCCGGGCTGATCGCCAAGCGATTGGATGGACGATTGGTGCTGTTCCGCGAAGGCGTCACGCCGACCGCAAGCAATGCGGGGAATGGAGCGACGGAAATGTCACTGATGGACCGGATTCGTTCGCTGTTCGCCCACAAGGGGGAGACGGAAAAGAAAATTGCGTTCCTGTCCGAGCGCCGCGCGCTGCTCAGCGGCCAGCGCAATCGCGGGTATGAGGAGCTGGGCGCGCTCGACGGCAAGGAGACCGAGCTGCGCGATCAGTTCAAAGCGGCGCGCACGCCGATGACCAAACGGCGCGTCACCAGCCAGTTGCTTCAACTGCACAAGGAGATGGAGCGGAGGCAGCAGTTGCTCCAGGTGCTCAATCAGCAGATCAACGTCGTGGGGACGCATCTGCACAATCTCGAACTGACGCGCCAGGGGCAGACGGCGCAGTTGCCCGACAGCGAGGAATTGGCGGCCGACGCGGCGGCGGCGGAGGATGTCCTGGCGCAGCTTGAGGTGGACAATGAGCTGGCCGGATCGGTGGGAAGCGTGTCCCTGGCGGGGATGACACCGGAGGAGCAGGCGCTTTTCGATGAACTGGAAGCCGAGTCGGCAACCCCACAGCCGCAGGCTCCGGCGACCGGGCAAGCCCAACGATCGCCTGCGGCACAACCGCCGCAAGTCGCGCCGCGCGTCCAGCGTCCTGAACCATCTTCTCCGGCGCGCCCCGAACGCAACGAACCCGAAGCCGGCTGAGGATACTGAAAACACATGGCGCTATTCGATAAAATCTTCGGAACCCAAAAGACGCTCAGTGATCTCGATCGTCAGGCGCTCCGCAAGGAGGAAATCCTGATCGGCAAGCAGCGGGACAAGCTGTTCAAGCGGATGGGGGAGATTAGCGAGAGGAAGCAGAAAATCTTTCAGATGGGGGCGAGCCAGAAGGTGGTCGAACTCCGCAAAAGCCTGGCGATGGATTTCGAGCGGCAGACCCAGGAGCAGTTGATGGTGGCGAGGGAGCTCAACTTGCGGACCAAGGAATTGATGACGGTCTCGCGGCTGCGGATGGTCAAGGAAAACAACGAAGGCGGGCGGGCGCTCGGACGGCTGAAGCTGACGAACAAGGATGTGACGCGGATTTCCCAATGGATCGAGGATGATTCGGTCAGCGGCGAGATTTACCAGGAACGGATTGATGAGATTTTGGAACTGGGTCATCAATCAGACAAGGATGCGCTGGCCGGGGCGGGCTTGACGGCCGCCGGGGAGGAATTGATGAACATCTGGAGCAACATGGACCGCGGCGAAGTCAAACAGGAGCAAGCGTTTGAGGATGCCGACGCGGCGGTCCGACGACGGGCGCAGAAGGAATTGTGACGATCCGTTTGCTTCGCGCGCACCATGTCAGGCCGCGCGTGCGATGATGCCGGACAGTCACGGTTGCACGTCGCTCGTGTCCACTTCATCGGGCTTGTAAGGATAGAACAGGCGGGCGATGCGCTGACCCAATTCCGTACACAGCTTTTGACGAAGGGATTGCGGCGTGACGCCGGCGTGAACTTCGGTGTAGGGCGTGCGGGCGCTGAGGTAGGTTCCGGCGATGGAGTTGGCGGGGTAGAGCGTTTTGCCGGTGGCGACATCAATCATTCGGACACGCAGCGTCAACGTGCCCCGCAACATCTGCGTTCCCCCGAGGGATTCCATCGCGTTGTCCACGATGTCGATGTAGAGGACGCGCGCCGCGCCCAGTTGACGCCCGAGCTCCGTGATCGACGTGGGCTTCGGCGGCGTCTGGCCGGCCGTTGGCCTGGGGTTGAGCAGGTTGGAGAGTTTCTCCGGATCGATCACCGGCGCGACGTTGCGTTCCTTGAAAACCTGCGCGACGACGTGCGTGATCTCCTCGCTCTCGTAGGTGGCGATCGATGGATTCTCAAAATCTTCGGCAAAAATCAGGATCGGTTCAGTCGGCGGGGGGGTGTATTCCGGTTTGATCGCGTCGGGCCCGAACACCTTGTAGACAATCGCGCCGGGCACCGCGCACGAGGCCAACAGGCAGCACAGAACGCACAACGCCAGCGGCAGCCGTCCGATTCGGGCAAGCGGCGACACTGCCGCGCCACCCGCCCTCCGCCACGATATCGATGCGCTTCGCGCATGTTCGAAAGATGGACGTGGCGTTGGGTTCATCGGGTGATCATCACTCTTCATGGGTGAAAAATCGCTTGGCGATTTCGGTGCTCAGCACGTCGATCGTGCCGACATACATCGCCGCCACGCTCCCGCGTGGCGTGCCGTCGGTCGACACATTGGGGGGATACAGCGCCTTGATGTTGTCCTCGGCGTACGCGACGGTCGCCTTGTCGCCCGTGATCTCCAGCACGCGAACGCTCGCGGTGGCCGATCCGCGATACAGATCCACGCTCGCGGCGGCATGGGTCTGGAAGTCGTTGATTTCGATGTAGATGACGCGCTGGACGCCGAACTTGGGTACAACATCCGTTAGTTTCATCCCTTCAATCTGGGGATGGCCCCGCTGATAACGGACGATGGAACGGGGATCCAGCGGAAAGGTGGTTCCCTTGAGCTCCTTGATGTCATCGTCAATGTTGCCGGCCGCCACGAGCTTGCTCTGCACGGCGCTCGCCAGATCGATTTGCAGCTTGGACCCCCAGTCCATTCGCAACCCCCGGTCCGCCCAGACCATGATGCCGACGGTTTGGCCTTGCAGGCCCTTGTATTTCGCTTCAACCGTTTGCGGCATCGCCGACGCCGCATAGCCGAGCCAACTGCATCCGGCGGGCACAAGCAGCGCGGCGGCCAACACGATCAATGATGCGGTCCAACGGAAGTATGTCATGGTGAGCCACCCACGGTTTGTCACAAATCTTCGGGACCGCGACGACAGCGCCGGGTCAGGACCAGCCATCCAACCCGTGCGAATGAATATATATTTTCCATACCCATGCGGCCACCGCGAGCGCCAGCAGAGAGAGCAGAATACCCTTGGCCGGCATCAACCGCAGGAGCGGCGAAGGATTTCGTCCGGTGATCGCGCAGTATCCGGCGATCCACGCCGTCAGTGCCGCGCCGCATGCCAGCACAAACCCCATCGGCTGAATATAGAAGCTGGCGACAACATTGCCCCGCGCAAACCACGCCCAGCTTGTCGTCATCCCGCAACTGGGGCATGGCATGCCGGTGTTTTCAAGAAACTGGCATTCACGCATGCCAAGCCATTCGTGCGTACCCAGACCGGTGGGATTGGGCGTCATCATCGCGGCGAGGACGAGTGCCGCAAGGCAGCCGACCGCCAACAGACCAAGCCAGCTCCGAACGTAGGGCGTCAGCCGGCTGGGGTGAAAACGCGGCGAAAAAATAATCGGCGTGGGGTTTGTCATCATCCATCCGGCCTGCAAGGCTTGATGCCATGTTACCTTAGTGCCAATGGGGGGTGTGGGCAAATGAACGAATGTATGAGCGGGGTGTGATGAGTGGGACGCTGGGAGGTGGTTTCCTCCAACTTGGACTGGCTGCCTCGAATGTCCGGGCATATTTGACCCTGTTGGACGCCAGTACTAAACTTCAACCTTGATGTGGCCGACCGGCCGCAGCCTTCCTGAAGTGGCATTCGTTTGACGCCAAACTGCTGTAATTCATGACGCCAACCTACAACCGCGGAGATTGCTTTGTCGGTATCGCTCAATGTGTTGGATGATGACGAAAAGAAGGAAAAGTGCGGGGTATTCGGAATCTGGGGGACGAAGGAATCCGCCCGCATCACCTACCAGGGGCTTTTTGCGCAGCAACATCGCGGGCAGGAATCGGCGGGCATCGTCGTTTCCGATGGCACGACGCTGCGCGGACATGCCAGGATGGGGCTGGTGTCGCACGTTTTCACACAGCGGCAGTTGAGCGAGGAACTCGTCGGGCATGCGGCCATCGGCCATGTTCGATATTCCACGACCGGCTCGAGCAAGTTGTGCAACGCCCAGCCGCTGCTCCGTGAATATCTGATGGGGCCCGTGGCGATCGCCCACAATGGCAACTTGATCAACGCCGGGCTCCTGCGGCGGCAGTACGAGGAACACGGCCACATTTTCCAATCGACCACCGACACTGAAATCATCGTTCATCTTCTGGCCAAGCCGACGCATGTGGACAAGCAGGACCCTCTCCCGCATGTGCTGCGTCATCTTCAAGGCGCCTACAGCCTGGTTTTCCTGTTCCCCAATCGCCTGGAAGCGTGCCGGGATCCGTGGGGCATTCGCCCGCTGTCCCTGGGTAAAACATCCGATGGACATTGGGTGGTGGCATCCGAAACGTGCGCCTTCGACGCCATCGACGCGACCTATGAACGGGACGTCGCGCCGGGTGAAATCATCCGCATTGATGATGACGGACTGCACTCGCGGCAATTCGACGCCCCCGCGCCGCAACTGGCGCACTGCATGTTCGAACACGTTTATTTCGCCAACCCCGCCAGCAAAATATTCGGGCAAACCGTTCATACGGTTCGACAGGCATTGGGTCGGAGATTGGCGCAGGAAGCGCCGGTGGAGGCCGATTCGGTCATGCCGATGCCCGACTCCGGGCGCTCGGCCGCGCTTGGCTTCGCCAGGGAATCGGGCATCGCATTCGAGGAGGGGATCGTCCCCAACCGCTTTGTCGGCCGGACATTTATTTTGCCCAACCAGGCGCAGCGCGATCGCGCCGTGGCGATGAAGTTGAACATCATCCCCGATGTCGTGAACAACAAGCGGATCGTCATCGTCGAGGATTCGGTGGTGCGAGGAACGACCACGCGCTCCAAAATGCGCGCCATCCGACGCGCCGGCGCGAGGGAAATTCATCTTCGTGTCTCCTGCCCGCCGATCGTTCATCCCTGTTTTTACGGAATTGATTTTCCCACCACGCAGGAATTGATCGCGCACAACCGCACCGTCCAGCAGATCGCCGACTACCTCGAAGTGGACAGCCTCGCTTACCTGTCCCTTGAAGGAATGCTGTCGTGTGCCAAGTTCCCCGCCGATCACTATTGCACGGCCTGCTGGTCGGGCGAATACAAGATTCCGATCGATCAGCCGCAAAGCAAGTTCAGCCTCGAACGCGACCAACTCAAGATGTTCTGACAGCATCTGATATAATGCCATGAGCGATGGCCAAGTTCTTCGATGTCAAACAATCGCTCCATGAAACAGCCCGCCGCCCGGCCAGGGGCGCGGCGGCGTCGGGTGATGCGCAAGCCGCCGGCAGCGCGCTGAGCGTCACGCAATTAACCGCACTGATTGACAAGGCGCTGAAAAGTCAGTTGCCTCCAGTTCTCACCGTGCAGGGGGAAATCAGCAACTACAAGCTGCACGGCCCGTCGGGCAACGTCTATTTCACGTTGAAGGATGGAAAGAACACCATCGACTGCGTGATGTGGAAGTCGGATTCCGCCCGGATGCCATTTGAACCCGGCGATGGCGTCGAAGTCCTCGCGACCGGGAGCGTCAAGGCCTATGGGGCGCGGGGGAAGTATCAGCTCTATGTGACGCGTCTGACGCCCCTGGGCAAAGGCGCGCTCGAACTGGCATTCGCGCAATTGCGGATGAAACTCGAAGCCGAGGGGCTGTTTGATCCGACGCGAAAGAAGCCGCTTCCGAAATATCCGCTCTCCATTGCGATGGTGACCAGCCGCAGCGCGGCCGGATATCAGGACATGCTGAAGGTGCTGAGCGGCTATCCTTGGCTGAAGCTGTCCCTGTTTCATTGCCCGGTGCAGGGGGACGGAGCGGCGGCGGCGATCGCCGAGGCGCTCTATTGCATTGGTGGATCGATGCAGCGGGGTGATGAAAAGACGCAGGATCAATTTGACCTCATCCTGCTTGGCCGGGGCGGCGGATCGCTCGAGGATTTGTGGGCATTCAATGAGGAGGTCGTGGCGCGGGCGGTCGCGGCATGTCCCATCCCAATCATCACGGGCATCGGACACGAGGTTGATGTGTCGATCGCGGATCTGGTCGCCGATTACCACGCGCACACACCCACCGAAGCGGCGCAGGTTGCCGTCGAGCATTGGCGAACGGCCCGCGATGCGCTCGCGGCGCAGATGGGGCGACTGGGTAGAGCGCTGCGGACAACATTTCAGGAATCGGCACAGCGACTGCGGGCGGTTGAACGAGATGAGTTCTTCCGTCGTCCAGTCGAACAGATCAACCGTCTCCGTCAGCGGCTTGATGATCGCCAGCGCGGGCTTGTGATTGCAGCGTACAATGCCGTCCGCGCTCCCCAGCGCCGCCTGGCGCAACTGGCCGAACGGTTGGAACGCCATCGCCCCGGCGCGGTTCTCGCGCGTGGCCGTGAAAGCGTGCATGCGCTGGGTCAGCGTCTGGAACGAGCGGCGGCGCTGGCCATTCGGAGCCGCAACGCGCATCTCAACTCGCTGGCTGGGGAATTGGCCGAGCGAAATCCCCATCACCTCGTGCGACGCCATGAGGATCGCCTCGCGACGTTGCAGCACCGCTTGAACCACGACATCGTTCGACAACAGCGGGCGCGGATCAGTCAATTGTCTGCGATGGAGCGGCAGTTGAGGGCATTGGGTCCGCAGCAGGTGTTGCAGCGCGGGTACACGATCACACGATTGAAGAAAGGCGGCGTGATTGTGCGATCGTCGCTGTCGGTTAAACCTGGGGATCGCCTGACGACGCGATTCGCCGATGGGGAAGTTGAATCGACGGCCGAGGATTCCAGTCAATTGAACCTCTTTGATTGACCGAGCCTGGGAGGTGTCATGGCGGATCAAACCACGCAGCGGATTTTCGTCGCAATCGAAGCCGGTGATGTCCCGGCGGCGCGGGCATTGCTCGAGGCCGACGCGGGCTTGGCCAATGTTTGGCACCTTGACGCCGCCGTGTATGACAATCGGCCGCTCGCGTATGCGGCCGGAAGGGGGCGCCTGGAACTCTGCCGGCTCCTTGTCGAACGCGGCGCGGAAGTCTATACGAATCCCATGAACAGCTATCCGGCGGTGATGTATGCCGCATGGAATGGGCATGGGGATGTTGTGAACTATTTTCTTCAGGATATCCCCGCGAAGGCAGACGGCACCAACGGATTGGGCGTCACGATCCATCTGGCGGCACGGCAAGGATGGGCCTCCATCGTGCGCCAACACATCGAGCGCGACCCCCTCTCGGTGCATCAGCGCGGCCTGCTTGGAGACACACCGCTCCACTGGTCTTCACACAACAATCATGCCGGAATCGTTACAATGCTGCTCGATGCCGGCGCCGACATCGAGGCTGATGAAATCAACGGCTATGGCGGCAAGCCCCTGCACTGGGCCAGCGAACACGCGCCCGAGGTGGTCGATCTTCTTTTGTCGCGGGGCGCGGACGTGAACAGCCGCAATATCAGGCGGGAGTCCGCCTTGTTCAGCGTCACGCCGCTCATCATGAATGCGCGTCAGAAGGATGATTGCAGCGAGGTGACGCGGCGATTGATCGACGCGGGCGCCGATCCACTGGCCGTGGATGAGCAGGGCAGGACGGCGTTGGACCACGCCAGGGAGCGGGGTCTCACGAAGATCATCGCGGTCCTTGAAACACGCTAATCGATGTTCACGTCGGCTGACGTGTCGTTTATACTGCCAGTCATCGGAATGCCACAAACACCCAGGAGCACATTGAGATGAACGTACTTGTCGCGGGCGGCGCGGGATACATCGGTTCGCACACGGTCAAACGCCTCAAGGAGGCCGGACATCAGGTGGTCATTTATGACAACCTCTCGCGCGGGCACCGGGAACCGGCCGACATTTTGCAGGTTCCTCTCATCGTCGCTGATTTGCGCGACAAGGAAGTACTTCTCAAGACGCTGCGCGAGCGAAAGATCGAATGCGTCATGCACTTCGCGGCCTACGCCTATGTTGGCGAATCCGTTGAAAAGCCGCTCATGTATTACGACAACAACGTGGCGACGACCGTGTCCGTTCTGGAAACGATGGCCCAGGCCGGCGTCAACCGCTTCGTCTTCTCCAGCACCTGCGCCACTTACGGCGATCCAGATCGTGTCCCGATCACCGAAAATGAAAAACAAAAGCCGGTCAGCCCGTATGGGCGCTCGAAGTTGATGGTCGAGCAAGTGCTCGCTGATAATTTGACGGCGAACAAAAGCTTTTCATTCGCGGCGCTGCGCTACTTCAACGCGTCGGGCTGCGCGCTCGACGGCGCGATCGGGGAGGATCATGACCCCGAGACGCATCTGATCCCCGTCATCCTGCAGGCGATCCTCGGGTTGCGTCCGAAGCTGACGGTCTTTGGAACGGACTATCCCACGCCCGACGGCACCAACGTCCGCGATTACATTCATGTGGAAGACCTGGCCGACGCGCACATTCTGGCGATGCAAAAGCTCGAAGCGGGCAAGGCGATGCACCTGAACCTGGGCACCGGGCGGGGGTTCAGCGTGAAGGAAATTATCGCCGCCACTGAGAAGGTGACGGGGAAAAAAGTTCCCGTGGAGTTTGGCCCGCGCCGCGCCGGCGATGCCGTGGCGCTCTATGCCGATCCCTCGTCGGCGAAGCAAACGCTCGGATGGGAGGCCAAACACAAGGATCCCGAATCGATCATCCGATCCGCATGGAATTGGTTCAGCAAACATCCCAAGGGATACGGAGATGCGTGATGATGCGGGCGCATCAGCCAAATGCCGTGGCCGCCTATTGCGTCGGCATGTGGGGTCGCTAGGCTGAAGGCACAACAATCGTCGGGAGTTTCGCCACATGCCATCGATTCCAGTCGCCGGTTCGCAAATCACCTGGGGACAATTCCGAAAGGCTGAGCAATGGACCGAGGAGGGGATCCTCTCGCAAATCGCCGAGGCTGGGTATGAAGGCGCTTTCGCCGGATTGAACAGCCATCGCACGCCGGCGCAAGCCATCGCGCTCTATGCCCGTCATAGCTTGAAGCCCGCGCCAGGTTATCTCGGCGCCGATTTCTGGAAGCCTGAGGAACGAAATCGAATTCTCGAATCGGCCAATGCGCATGCGGCCTACGCGCGCGATCTCGGATTGACAGAACTCTACGTGTCGGCCGGTGGATTTGATGCGCCCGCCCCATCGGGGAAAACGCGGAAGGAAATCGCCGGGCGCGTCACGCCTGCCGACGCGTTGTCAGACGATCAATTCAAATATTTCGCCGATTCGCTCAATGAGGTGGGCGCGGCGATGCTCGCGCTGGGCGTTCATGCCTGCTACCACAATCATGTGGGCACGTTCATCGAGACACGCGAGGAGATCGACCGCCTTTTCTCGCTGCTCGATGCCAGGTCCGTCTTTTGGGGTCCGGATCTCGGCCATCTGGCATGGGGCGGCGTCGATGTCGTGGATTTTGTGAAGAGTTATGCCCCGCGCATCAGAACGATGCACCTGAAGGACATCAATCCAACGGTTCTCGCGCGAGGCAGGGAGGAACAGTGGGGCTACGACACCTATTCAAAAAATGGAATCTTCGCGGAGTTGGGCGAAGGCTTCATCGATTTCCCGGCCGTGTTCAAACTGCTCGAGGCGCACGGTTACGCAGGTTGGACATTTGCCGAGATTGATGTGACGACCAAGCCCACGGCGCTGGAGTCGCTGACGATCAGTAGAAAGTATCTCCGATCCATTGGCATCTGATGCCGATATCCGATGGATTGGGTGAATGACGCCGATCGCTCGCGTCATTGAATGCGTTGAAACCGTGCATTGTCGAACATCTGATATTCACACAATGGAAAGAGGATCATCATGGAAAATCTGACCGCCGCGATCATTGGTGTTGGACGCCGAAAGGAAGGCGTTGGCTTCGGGATGTCCTACCAGCATGTCCGCGGGCTTAAGCAGTCGCCGGGAGTGAGCGTGGTCGCGCTGTGCGACATCAACCTGGAGGCGGCCAAGACCTTTCAAGCCGAACACGGCGGCGATCGCATCTACGCCGACTATCATGAGATGCTCGCGAAGGAACATCCGGACATCGTGACGATCGCCACCTGGCCGCACCTGCACGCGGAAATGGTCGTCGCGGCCGCCGAGGCGGGCGCGAAGGCGATCTACTGTGAAAAGCCGATGTCCACCACGTTTGGCGAATCCAAGCGGATGCTGGCGGCGTGTAAAAAGCATGGCGTGGTCATCGCATTCGGGCATCAGCGCCGATTCGATCCTGCGTATGTCGCAACCCGCCACATCATCAAATCGGGCGTCATGGGCAAGCTGCTGCGCATGGATATGGTGACGGACAACATGTTCGATTGGGGGACGCACTGGTTCGACATGATGTTCTACTACAACGATGAAACGCCGGCCGAATGGGTGATCGGGCAGATCGATCTGCGCGGCTCGCGGGCCATCTTCGGCGCGATGATCGAGGGGCAGGGGCTTTGCCAGGTGAAGTTCGTCAACGATGTGCGCGGCTTCATGGTGACCGGCCATGATTCGAAGCTGGGCTATCAACACCGGATTGTGGGCACCGACGGCGTGGTGGAAATCGGCGCGACGGGGTGGGATGCCGTGCGCACCTGGTTCAAGGGCCAGACGCAGTGGACGGAACTGGCCGTGACCAAACTTCCCGATGAACGCAATGCGGTTGCAATGGGTGTCATGGATTTGATCGATTCCCTGCGCACCGGTCGGGAGCCGGAACTCAGCGGAGACCGGGCGCTGCGGGCCACTGAGTTGATCTTCGCCACCTACGAATCCAGCCGCCGCCGGGGTCGGGTTGATCTGCCGCTGGATGTCGATGATTCAGCACTGCTGGACATGCTGGAGAAGGTGCATCCGGCGCCCGCCTCGCCCAAGGCGTAGGGATCACGGAGGTCATGGGATCCAAGGCGAGCCCAGCGGTCTTGATGCAGTAGCGTGGCACTTTACAAAAAAAGCCCGCGCTGATGCGCGGGCTTTTGCTCATTCGCACGTCAGTGCGCGCATCATTTGCCCATGCCCGGCATGTCGGGCATTTTCACGCCCGAATTGTTCGCCGCCTTCGCGGCGTCCAACGTCTTGCGAATCGTCGGAATCTGTTCCTTGATCGACTCCGGCAACGAGGCTTCGTTTGCTTCCACTTCCTTGAGCGTCTTGTCCGCCAGGTCAAGCTTATTGTTTTTGATGTAGTCGCCCACCTCGCTGAGCTTCTTTTCCGCCGCCGCAGTCAGTGAACTGGCGGCACCATCCGTCGCCGCGGCGGCGGATTTCTTGGCATCCTCGACGGCCGCGCTCGCGCCTTTGGCCGCCTGATTTGCGGCATCGGTCGCTGCTTTCGCGACGTCCGCGGCAGGCGCTTCCTTCGTGTCAACGTGCGTGTTGTGCGCCGCCTCTGGTTTGGGCGCCACCGGCGTCGCCTCTTCCTTCTGGCATCCCGGCAAGATCGCTGCGCCCAACACCGCCGCTAAAAGCCATTGATGATATCCCATGATCCATTCCTTTCCAAATAGGTATCCCCGCCCGCGCAGCCTATCACAACCCCGGCGGCGAACACAACTATAATTATCTGATGCCCCGCCAGTGAACAGTCGCGCCATCGATCTCAGCCGGATGATTCCAGGGACATGTCCGGCGCCTCGTCGCCGTCGGACGGCGAATCCAGCCGATGGAGAATGTCCCGCGCCCGCTGCCGGAGAGGCGGTTGAACCCGCTCATCCTCCACGATCGCCCGGAGCACGCGCGATGCCCGCTCCATTTGCCGTTCCTGGCATAAGATCCGAGCCACCTGCCATCGCAGCATCGCATCGCGCGAGTCCAGATCATCAATCCCCTCAATTGTGCTTAAGAGCAGTGGTCCTTGCCCCAGCTCGCTGAGTGTTTGCAGGTATGGCGCCAGCAGCTCGTCAACCTTCGCTCGTTTCAAGCCCTCCGCATAAGCGGCTGCGGCCTGCGCGTGCTGATCCTCGGCCGAATGCGCATCCCCCATCACCCGCCAGGGCGCCCAGGCCTGTGGATAAGCCCTGGTCAGAGGTTCGATCACCCGCCTGACCGCTGCGGTCCCCTCATCACTCACCTGTTGCGCCAACATCCCAATCGCCTCCAACGCATCGGGGAACCGATCGATGGCAAGCCGAAGCTCCTGTTGCGCTTCACGGCGAAGACGCGCGGTTTCCGTACTCGTCGGATTTCTCAACTGCCGCGCGCGATCCAGCAGCACACCCGCCAAAGCCACGCGCGCCTCCGGCAGATCGTCCATCGCCAGTGACTGCCGCAAGGAGAGGTCGCCCGCCTCCAATTCTCGCTGGTGATGGTGAATCAAACCACGCAACATCAATAATTCGGCGCGGTCCCCAAAGGTCTGTGTGGCACGTTCACATATGAATAGCGCGAGCTCCGGCATGTCGTCATTGAGCATGACCCGCCCGAGTTCCAGCGCCTGCGCCGGGTCGGCGTCCATTTCTTCAAGTCGCGACTCGATGTTCTGAATGTATTGCGCGCGGGGCACATGCGCCATGGTGGCCGGGTCCATCGGGTCGGCGAAGATGCGAACCAGCTCGCCGAGCTGCACGCGCGATTCAATGGTCAGCGGATGCGTTTCGCCGAGCTCCCGCCGGGCGATCGCCAACGATTCATCAAAGCGATGCGGCTGCCCGATCTCCCGACATGTGGCCGCGAACTCCGGCAGCGCCAGGGAATGCGTGGGCTGAAGCTTCAGGGCATGCTGATAAAATTGCACCGCCGTTGCCAGCCGTCCCATCCGCCGCATCGCCCGCCCCCGCGCCAATGATGCCGACGGATCAAGCGGATCAAGCTCCGCCAATCGCTTGGCCAGATCATCCACTTCGTTCCAGTGTCCCCGCCCCATCCGGTCGGCCAGTTGCTTGTAAAAATCCGCCTTCCGCAGCGCGAGCCGAAATGGAGCGGCCATCGGATGCCGACGACGCGACGCCACAAATCCCTCCATCCACCCGAGCGCTTCCTCAAACGAGAAATCACCCTTGCGCGCCCGCTCCTGATCCGCCGGTGGCACGGGCAGCATCTCCGGCAAATGATGTTCCGTCGTGAACTCCCCCTTGACCGAGATCAATTTCCACCTCGGTCGCGGCGGGCGCAAACGAAACATCACCGCCAGCCCAATGGAGCCAGCCGCAATCGCGATTGGAATGATGTGCTGTAAATCCATTGGCAACCTCGGCCTTCGGTGGTCATCCCATTGTAGGCCCAACCGCGACATTCCGCCCATCTCAAATGACACCCACGGAAATCACGGCGTTGGTCGCACGACAAACACCATGAACACCGCCGCGAACATGAAGCCGAAAGCCACGTAATAATTCCACGTCAACTTTTCACCCAGATACATCCGCGCGAATACCGCGAACACCGCCAGCGTGATCACCTCCTGCATGATCTTCAGTTGGCCTGCCGACAAGCCGTTCATATTGCCGATGCGATTGGCCGGCACCTGAAAGCAGTATTCAAAAAAAGCGATTCCCCAGGCAACAAAAATAACGAGCCACAGCGGTTTATTTTCAAATTTCAAATGCCCATACCACGCAGCCGTCATAAACGTGTTGGAAATGACCAGCAGCAGCGCGGGGAACAGCAGCATCTTCACCATTGAGCTTCCTCAAACGGGTTGGTCGGACCCTTCTTCTTCGGCTTGGGGAGCAAGTTGATCATACTTTTCAGCAGCGCCGCATCGCCCGGACCGGCCACGCGCACATTGAGCGGCGAACCCTTGACCAGCGTCCACTGGGAGGCATGGAGTTCCCCGCTTCCGGTTGCCACCTCCATAAACTTGGTCCGCTCATACACCTGCGGCGTCAATAATTCGGCAAACTCGTTGGAGCGGCGATACGCCATCGCATTCTCCGCCGGGTCCACCTCAACCAGCGATGCCCGCAGCGGCGTCGTCAGCGCGACGGCCGGGTGCTTCTCCGCTTCCTCCATGAGCCGTTCGATGTCATAAAACGACACCGCCGGGCGCGCCGCATCATGCACGATGACATGGGTGGCCGACGGATCGATATTCGCCGCCGCCGCCTTCAACTGATCCCCCCAGCGCGGGTCCCCGGTGGTCATGCGCACGCCGATGAAGCTGAGATGTCCCGCGAAACGTCGCTTCGCTTCTTCCATGGCATCCACGTCAATGACAAGCTGAATCTGCCCCACCCCTTCGCGATTGACGAACAGTTCGCTCGCCCGCAGCAGTGACTCCCGCCCGTCGATTTTCACAAACGCCCCGCCCGCCTCCACCGCATGCCCCGGCGGCACCGCCGTCATCAAAATCACACTGAATACCGCCATGGACACTCCATAAGTAAAACCGACGGCCATCCTTGGAGATCGCCTCGGCGCTGTCAAGGTGGGATATTGTCCGTTGTCCGTGGTCCGTTGCTGGCGGGCGCATCCGGCATTTTTCCCAGCGTGATGCCAAGCCACCGCGCGGCCATCGACTTTTGCAACTGATCACCGACCACAGACCACTGACAATCCCCTCAAACCACCTGCTTGATCTCCACGCTCACAATCTTCCGTGGATCAAAATCAATCCGTTCCTCAAACGTGCCCCCGAGCCCCTCCCGACTCAACGAGATGATCCATCCCTGCTCCACGATCATGTCGTCGATGATCCGCCCGTCGGCGAGCGTGGTGCGAAGGACGGCGGTGTATTTGCGCTTGGGCGCACCTTGTTCCACCAGCCATTTCCGCCATGGCTCGGGCAGCACCTTGGCCAGTCGATTGCGAGGCGGCGTCTTGGAATGCATCACTCAACTCCCGACGGCCTGACCGTCATTGACTTCATCCGCCGATTTCGGGTCCGGCCAGACGCCCGGCCGATCTTCGGCATACCACTCCTCCAGAACGCCTTGCCAATCCCGCAATGAATGCACATTGACGAACCGAGCCTTGACGGCCAGCGCTTCCGGATGAAACCGGCTGTACTTGATCCCCATTTTCCGCATCCGCCTCCCCGCCAGTTGCTCCCCGTGAATCTCCATCGCCATCGCAAAATGCTCGGCCAGCGCCTCACGCTGCTCGTGTACGGTGGGGGGCTCAAGCCGCGCTGACGGATCGGCCAGCAGCGCCGCGGCATGTTGGAAGATCCACGGATTGCCGATCGCCCCTCGCGCCACCCACGCCATGTCCGCCTTGGTTGCGTCAAGCATCCGCACCACATCCTGTGCCGTGAACAAGTCCCCCGCGCCCAGGATCACCCGATCCGGATACCGTCTTTTCACTTCCGCCACGAAAGGCCACGTCGCCCGCCCCTGATATTTCTGCTCCACCGTCCGCCCGTGGACCCGCACCGCCGAGTACCCCAAGCTCCACGCCGCCTCGACCAGTTCATAAAAAAGCTCCACCGATTCCGCTGAATCATCAAAGCCCCGACGCAGGCTGATCGTCGCAGACGTTCCCGGCCGCAGCGCATCCCGCACGGCTTTCAATATCTCAATCCCGCGCGCCGTATCCCGCAGCATGTGCCCGCCACGCGCCTTGTTTTTAATTTTTTTCACCGGACACGCGAAATTGAGATCAATGACATCGTAGCCCGCCTCCTCCAGCAGCTTCGCCGCCGGCGCCATTGTGGCGGCCTCCGACCCGATGATCTGCCCCGCGACCGGATGATCCTCATCATTCACATCAATCGACCGCCGCAATCCCTGGCCGCCGTTGACGAGAATCGTATCAAGCAGCGCCTCGGTGATCGCATAGTCGCATCCCCGCCGCCGCGCGACGACCCGCATCGCCCGGTCGCTGTATCCCGCCAGCCCCGCCTGACAAAGCGGTCCGGCCAATTCAACATTCCCAATCCGCATAAGCCCATCATAGCGGATCCGGATGGCTCTTTGACATTTGATCCCACCGGTTTATCTTCACGACATGCCCCTCACACAACGCCTTGCTGAATTGAAGCTGCAATTGCCATCACTCGCCGGTCCGTTTGGCGCTTACATTCCCGCCAAGCGCGTCGGCGAATTGATTTATGTCTCCGGCCAACTCCCCATGAAGGACGGGAAGCTCCTGGCCGTGGGACAGGTCCCTTCCCGCTGTTCGGTCGATCAGGCGAGGGAAGCGGCCCGCCAATGCGTGCTCAACGCCCTGGCCGCGGTGGCGACGCTGGGTCCCGATGCCCTTGCGAATCTGGTCGGAGTTGTGAAAGTCGGCGCGTTCGTTTCCAGCGACAACACCTTCACACAGCAACCGCAGGTCGCCAACGCCGCCAGCGACCTGCTCGTTGACCTCTTCGGCCCACCCGGCCAGCACACCCGCGCCGCCCTCGCCGCCCCCACCCTCCCCCTCGATGCCTCCGTTGAAATCGAGTTCATTTTCCACACACGCTGAGCAATCGCCGATACCGCCCCAGCGCCGTCAGCGGGAAATAGAGCCGATACAGGTGATACTTCAGATAAAACACCTTGGGGAAACCCGTTCCCGTGTAAAAGTGTTCATCCCAGCTTCCATCCTCGTTCTGATGCTCGACCAGCCACGCGATCGCGCGATGGACCGCCGGATCATCCGCGCCAACCACCGCCATCAATCCCATCGCCCCCCACGCCGTTTGCGACGGCGTTGATTCCCCCTGGCCTTTGAGGGACGCATCTTCATAACTGTCGGCCGTCTCGCCGAACGATCCATCCGCCTTCTGCACGCTCCGCAGCCAGTCCGCCCCGCGCACCACCCAATCGGCGCTCATGTCCTGCCCGACCGCCTTCAATCCGGTCAGCACCTGCCATGTGCCATAAATATAATTGACGCCCCATCGGCCCCACCACGCCCCGCCGGCATCCTGCTGGCCGCGAATGTACTCCACCGCGCGGGCGACGGCCGGGTGTGCGACGCTCAGCCCATTGCGCCCGAGTGATTCGAGGACTCGTCCCGCGATGTCAGGACAGGATGGATCCTGCATTGCGTTGTGATCGGCGAAGGGGATCGCCTCCAGAATCGGGCGCGGTTTGGTCTTGTCAAACGCCGCCCATCCGCCATCGTCGTTCTGCATCGCCAGCAGCCAGTGCATCGCCCGCTCGATCGCCGGTTTCGCCGCGTTTCCCCCCGTCCGCCGCAACGCCATCGCCACCATCGCCGTGTCATCCGTATCCGGATAATGCGGATTGTTGAACTCAAAAAACCATCCCGCCGGCGGCGTGCCGGGGCACTGGATTTGCCAATCCGACGCCACCCGGCATTCCTTGCCGAGGAGCCACTTGGTCGCCCGCTGTGCCGCGGGATGCGCATCATCCACACCCGCCTCCGCCAGCGCGTGCAGCGCGATGCCCGTATCCCACACCGGCGAATGGCACGGCTGCAATCGAATCGTCTCCCCCTCGCGGATGTAAAACTCCTGCAGTTGCTCATGAGCGCGCACAACCTGCGGATGCGAGTCCTCATAACCCAGGCAACGAAAAACGATCAGCATGTAAACCATCGGCGGGAAAATCGCCCCCAGCCCATCCGAGTTTTCCATCCGCGCGAGCACCCATTTCTCCGCCTCTTTGATCGCCTTGGACCGCAGTGAGCGGATCGGCGTTTGCTCGTAGCGTTTAAGGACATGATCGATCTGGAGAAAGAAATCGCGCCACGAGGTGGGCACCGCGTGGGGGGGCGGCGTTGCCAGCCGATTGGCCGCCGCGTGATCGAGATAAAGCTCGGCGATCCCCTGATCCGGCCTCAGATGCCGCGTGTATTTGCTCGTCGTCACAATCCCCAGCGGCAGGATCATCGTCCGCGTCCAGGCCGAGACGTTGTACAAATTGAAGTAAAACCATTTGGGCAGAAACACGATCTCCGGCGGAATGCTCGGGCAGGCCTCAAAGCTGATCTGCCCCAGACACGCGAAGAAGAACTTGCTGAAGGTATTGCACCGCTCGGCGCCCCCCATCGCATGGATCAATTCCCGCGCCCGTTTCATATGCGGCGCGTCGGAATCATCCCCCAGCAGCTTGAGCGCGAAGTATCCCTTGACCGTCCCCGATAGATCCGGCTTGCCTCCCGGATACATGTTCCATCCGCCACTCGGCAGTTGAATTTTCCGCAGATAGTTCCCCATCAGCGCCAAGTCCGGATCATCCTCCTGCTCAAGGATGAACTTCATCAAAATATATTCCGACTCCAGGATGCTGTCCCCCTGAAGCTCGCCCACCCAATACCCGTCGGGAAACTGCTTGCCAAGCAGGCACTCCCTCGCCCGCGCCAGCGCATCGCCCGACGCTTCAAACGGCGATGCCGATTGTTCCTCCAACCCCTCCTTCAACGCTGGGAGAGCGGACACGGCGGCTGGGGACACCAATGAAGAACGCTGAGCACTGATCACGGCGGAGGTTCCCTGTCAAAACACCCCACCCCTCTCCCGCCAACCCCATTGGTTGGCCACGGCTCAAACCTACCCGCACTCGTGCCCCCATACAACAATGCCCGATGAGGCGTGCGCGAGCGCACAATCGTCATGGTTTGCCCACATGGCCGCGGACAACTCACAACTCCGTGTTTTGGCGTACAATTCGTTGACGGTCCCCGTCGCTCCGCTATTATGACGGCATTATGTCTCCGGCGCCTGTCGATTCTCGCCGGAACAGTTGGGGCGGGTTGGGAAAGAGTTCATGCAGTCTGCGGAATCTCCGACCACAGCAATCGCTTCGGGCGCCGGGCCATCGCAAAGCCGCGTCGGTGGGGGGGGCGGCGGCGCGGGGGGACGCGAGCAGTTCACCGCCGAAGAGCTTACCATTGTGATGAGCCACTTCGACATCGGCGTCATCGAAACGATCACCGAATACCCGCGAGGCTCCCGCAAGGCGCCCAAGCTCCTCATCACCTCCGAGCAGGGGAAATTCCTTCTCAAACGCCGCGCCCGCGGCAAGGACGATCCGTACAAGGTCGCCTTCGCCCATGCGCTTCAGCTTTACCTGGCGAGCAAGCAATTTCCCCTGCCCCATCTGATCGGCACCCGCCGCGACAACAACTCAATGCTCCAATGGCGAAACGGCACATACGAGCTCTTCGAGTACATCCCCGGCCAGGGGTATCCGCAAACGCTCGAATCGACCTTCGAAGCCGGGCGCGTCCTCGCCCTCTACCACAAGCTTTTGCAGGATTTCCAAAGCGAGTGGCAACCCTCCAGCGGCAGCTATCACGCCGCGCCGTCAGTAGAGCAGGGCATGAAAGGGCTTCCCTCAACCTTGCCCGCCGGTGAGGAGATCGCCGCGCTCCTGCAATTCCTTCAGGACAGCTACAAGCACGCCGCCGAGATGGTGGAGGCCGAGGGGCTGCCGACGTGGCCAAAGCAGATCGTCCACGCCGACTGGCACCCGGGGAACATGCTCTTCCGTGACAATCACGTCGTCGCCGTCATCGACTATGACGCCGCCCGTCTGCTCCCGCGCGTGATCGACATCGCCAACGGCGCGCTGCAGTTCTCCATCCTTGGCGGCGATGAGGATGTGGGCAAATGGCCGGATTATCTGGATGAAAGCCGTTTCAAGCGCTTCCTCCGCGGCTACGACGAGGTGATGCTCCTCTCGCAGGCCGAGGTCCGAACCATCCCGTGGCTGATGATCGAGGCCCTGATCGCCGAGGCTGTCTTCCCCATCGCGGCCACCGGTTCCTTCGGCCGAATGGAGGGCCTCGCGTTCCTCTACATGGTCCAACGAAAAGTCCACTGGATGCAGAAAATGTCGGAGCATCTGTTGGAATTGGCGGAGGGATGAGCCCTTGCAATCGGCCAAGCCACGTTCGGAAATTGTTTGCCGGGGGTGAAACGACGCCAGTATAATACAGGCATGACGGCCGATACCTTTCGAGAAATTCTCAACCGCGCGCCGTTTGAACCCTTTCGCGTAGTCATGAGCAGCGGCGAAAGCTACACCATCGTGCACCCGAAGATGGTGCTGGTGACGGCCAGGTCGTTGATTCTGGCATTGCCCGACACTTCGGCGCCCGAAGGGGAGCGACTGGCCTTTTGCTCGTACCTGCACATCGCACAGGTGGAAATACTGCGCCCCCAGGAACGCCGGGCAGGTTAACTGAACAACGCAACAATGCAGGTTGGCCGCTTCCTTCTGGAAAAGCACATTTCATCCAAGCGGATGTCGCTGTTCACTGCGTTTGAGATGTAGCGCTTGACGCCGCGCCAGCCGGATCAATTCGCCCCAGCGCTCCTCGATAATCGGCCGCGTAGGCGATGCTTGTCACGATCAGCTCCCCGCTCGTCGCCCAGAGGCGCAAGAGGATGCTGAGGAAGGCGAGGAAGGCCTTGAGCGCTTCGGGGTCCACGAACTTCTCGCGCACGGGCAGCGGCAAAATCACCATCATCGTCACCACGAAGACGAACTCGCGGACTCCGATGCCGCCGGGGGAGAAGATCGCCAGAAAGCCCGCGCACCACGCCAGGCAATATGCCCCGGCCACCATCCACCACCACGCCAGCTTCAATCCCAGCGGTTCGGCAGTGATCAGCCAGAGCGCGAGGCTCTGCCAGAGCAAGCCCAGCACGGCCCATGCGACCAGCCCGATCAATGCCTTGCCCGACAGCCGCGTGATGATCGGCGGCTTTCCGAGCCTGGCGAGCAAACGATTGGTCAGCCCATAAAAGATGCGAGGATGCAAAAGGACCAGCAGGATGGGCAGCAGCGCCATCGCGGCGATCAGATATGGCCGCGCGCGAGGGTCCATTTTCCAGCCGAACCAGATCAGGCAAGACCCCGCCACAAGGATGTTGGCGAGCAGAAAAACCGCCAGTTCCAGCACCTGGCTCGTTGAGCAAATAGTCCCCGAAATCCCATAAGGTCGGCAAAGATAAACCCGTCCAACGACCTGCCAGATCACTCCCGGCACATAACGCGCCAGCTCGGACGTGCTCCAGATTCGCGCTGTCGGTGCAACGGGCAGGCGGTGGCCCAGCCCCATCAAAATCCAGCGCCATGACAGCGTGCGGAAGACGAACAGAAAGATGGCGAACATCCCCGCCGCCAGTCCCAGTCGCACAAGGCTCGTCCGATGCACCGCATCGTCGATCTCGGTCCAGTGCCCGTGAATGCGAATGCTGAACCACCAGAAAATGGCGATCGCCAGGCCGAAACCGACGATCCGCTTGATCCACGGCTTGCCTCGCCTCCAGAGCAGGCGGAATCGAAGGTAATGGCGATCGTGAAAGGTCAGGATTTCGTCCTCATGCTCCAGCGCGTCATGCGTTCGTCGGCGGACGCGCGGCGGCAAAAGCCGTATCCCATGGTCGCGCATCCAGGGACGGATCATTCGCCGTATTCGGGGAACGACACGGATCACGGCATTGAGCACGCGAAAGGCCACACGGGCCAAAAGCCACGCCAACGCGATGATCCCAACACACGCGCCTGCGATGCCCCAGGCGCCCCAGTCATCAAGACGCTGCGGTGAAAGGTGCTTGGGGACCAGAATCCAAAACAACGCGACCGGCGACAAGAGCGCCCACGCCAGGGCGATCCGGGTGAGATTGCGGTGATCCAGCGGAACAATCCGGCCGCGCAATACGCGGGAGGTCAGACGCCGCTTGCCAGGGAAGGTTACCAGTGCAAACCCGATCAAAAATAGCGGCACTCCGCCGGGACCCGGCACGAGAATGCCGATCGGCCACGCCGCCACCATCAACGTCCAGCCCAGGACGTTTTTGACGATGAACCATGTGTAAGACCAGATCAGTGCCGCCTTGCCGGATGAGTTGGCGGCATATGACGCTGGAGCATCGTGCGCCGAAACGTCGGATGCGGATACCGAGGTGCGCGCCGCTCCCGGTTCGAGAGGCGAGGTAGGCCGATCAACGTCGGGTTGGGGAGGGTCTTGCTGGTTCATTCCGCTGCGGCCGCCTGACCGCGGCGCGCTGGCGCATG
>CAYTAP010000001.1:0-26277 GCA_964435775.1 uncultured Tepidisphaeraceae bacterium | reverse complement strand
GCCCCCCCCCGTCGGGTAGAAAAAACTGGGGGGGAAGAGGGGGGGGGGAAAAAGGGAAGGGGGGGGGGGGGGGGGGGGCCTGGATGCCATTCTTGATTTCATTATGAAAAATTGCCCATTCGTCACCCGCATCGTACCCGGCCGAATCACCATCCGCCGGGGCAGGACGCCTCCGTCATTCAAGGTGCAATACCCCACAACAACAGGGCTAAAGTGCATCTATACCGGAACCGGAACGGCACAGGAGGTGTTCATGTGCTGCACCGACGTCGAAAAAACCGTGGCGTGGCTGAGCGATGCCGGATCGAAAATTCCCGGATTCCACAATGGCATGCGGGAGAAGGGTTCGGATTGAATATCCAATCGATCAAGTCGAATTGTGCCTTGCCGCACGCGTCGTCATGAGTATCCTTAAAAGCACCTGGGTCACGCCGTGCCGTGGCCCGCTGTTAAATCACTGAGAAGGAAAGTTCCATGTCCAAGCAATACTCCGCCGCCCCCGCGATGAGCATCGACACCGCCAGGCAGTACAGCGTCAAGTTTGAAACCAGTCGTGGCGAGATCATTTGCGACCTCTTCGCCAAGGATGCTCCCAATACCGTCAACAACTTCGTCTTTCTCGCCAAGGAACATTTTTACGACGGCACCGTCTTCCATCGCGTCATCAACGATTTCATGGTGCAGGGTGGCGACCCCACCGGCACCGGGCGCGGCGGCCCGGGATATCAGTTCAAGGATGAAGTCAAGAACAACCCCCACAAGCACCAGCGGGGCAGCCTCTCGATGGCCAACGCCGGACCCAACACCAACGGCTCGCAGTTCTTCATCACCCACATCGTCACCGACTGGCTCGACGGCAAGCACACCGTCTTCGGGCAGGTGACCAGCGGCCAGGACGTCGTCGATTCAATCAAACAGGGCGATACGCTCAAGAGCGTGACGATCAGCGAGAAGTGATCGGTGAAGGATGATCCTCGCGGATGGCGTTCGCCTCACACGGTGCAAATTGCAAAGAAGTGACAGATGCTCCCCGCCAGCACAAACAGATGCCAGATGGCGTGGTTGAAGGGAAGTCGTCGCCAGAGAAAGAAGACCACGCCGGCGGTGTACGCAAACCCCCCGGCCACCAGCCAGATCACGCCCGCCGTGCTCAGGTTTTCGAACAGCGGCTTGGCCGCGATCATGCACAACCACCCCATCAGCACATAGAGAAGGGTCGAGAGCAGGACAAAGCGATCCATCACGATCGATTTGATGGCGATGCCAAGCACGGCCAGCGTCCAGATCGTGATGAGCAGGCTCCATCCCCACGGCCCGCGCAGGGTGATGAGCGTGAAAGGCGTGTAAGTACCGGCGATCAAAAGGTAAATTGACGCATAATCAAAGCGAAGCAGGTGATTCTTGACACGCTGATTGCCGCAGGCGTGATAGCAGGTGGACGCCAGGTAAAGGAGCACCAGCGTCGCGCCATAGACGCTGAAGCTGATAATGCGATACGGATTCGCCTGGCTGGCCGACATCAGCACCAGCGCCACCAATCCCGCGACCGCCATCGCCGCGCCGATTCCGTGGGTAATCACATTGGCGCACTCCTCGGCAAAGCTTTCCTGATTGGCGCGGCGCGATGGCATCCTCTTTTCCAAGCCATACTCAAACACAGGTTCCGGAATTGTCATCGGTCACGACCCGCCTTCCCTATGCGCAATACGCGTCACTGCAGATTGCTGATGGCTGCGTCTTCGTCGGGATCGCTGTCCGACATCTCCACCCCGTCCATCGCCAATGCTTCATCCTCCACGACGGAGGAGGCCGATTCAACAAATAATTGCCTTTGTTGAAGTCTTTTCACCCGCCGGGTGCCCGCTCCTGTTAATTCAGCAGCGCCGTTGCCGATTAAACGGTCTATATCGCCCACCAGGTCCGCCGACGCTCGAATGCCCCCGTCACCGTTGACCTTGACGATCACCCTTTGCTGGTCGGGCATCGCCACTTCCATATAGACCGGCAGCCGTCCGGCGTATTGACCCAGAATCGGCTTCAACTGGCTGATCGTGTCCGCCGAATGCCTCTGGCGGTCCAGATGCACGAGCAGGCCGGTCGTCAGTCGTTCCACCGCCGCATCAACCGGGATCACCTCGTTGACGACGACGCTCGGCGCCTCACGCCGCTTGTCCAGCTTCCCCTTGATGAAGACGATGCTCTCCGAGGCGATCGCGCCGGGATGTTTCGCATTGACCTCCGCAAACGTTTCCGCGAACAGCACCCCGTCGATCGATCCCTCAAGATCCTCCAGTGTGATCATCGCCATCGCCATTCCGGCGCTGCGCCCGTTCTTGGTGATCGTCTTTTTCACCCGACTGACCATCCCGCCTATCGTCACCTCCACCCCCTCCTGGCAGGCTGATGCCTCCTGCGTGCCGACGGTCGTATAGCGGCCGATCGTCGATTGATGTTCGGTCAGCGGATGGCTTGTGATGTAAAAGCCGAGCAGTTCCTTTTCAAACTTCAATAATTCTGCGTTGGGCAATTCCTCCATGTCGGGCAGGCTTGCGCCGGCGGCGCTGGATGCGGTGCTGTCCTGGCCGCCGAACATGTTGAGTTGCCCGGATCTACGGTCGTTTTGGAATTGCTGGCCCATCTCCACCGCGCGTTCCATCGCATTGAGCAGGGGGGCGCGCTTGGGGTTGATCGAACTGAACGCACCGCACTTGATCAGCGCCTCCAGCGTCGCGCGGGTGACCAGGCGTGAATCGACGCGCTCGCAGAAATCATACAGGCTCCTGAACGGCCCCTTGCCCTGCCGCTCGGCAATCATTCCATCGTCCGCCATGGTTCCCACGCCGCGCACCGCCGCCAGCCCAAAGCGAATGACGCCCCGCTTTTCCCCCGATGCTTTCGCCGCCTTGCCTCGCTTGCGCTTGGGCGCCTCCTGATCGACATACACCGGCGTGAAATCCGTCTGCGACGCATTCACATCCGGCGGCAACACCTCGATCCCCCGTGTCCCGTCCAGAAGGGCCATGCGCCGACATTCCTCGATGTATTCCACGACCTTCTCGGTGGAGCCCATTTCATACGTCAACAGCGCCGCCATGTATTCAACGGGGTGATACACCTTCATGTACGCCGTCTGGTACGCGACGATCGCGTAACGCGTCGAGTGGGATTTATTGAAGCCATACCCGCCGAAGCGCAGGATGAGGTCGAAAATCTCCTCCGCCTTTTCCTTCCCCACGCCCTTGCCCATTGTCCCCTCGATGAACTGTGGCTTGAACTTGGCGATGACATCGACATGCTTCTTGCTGATTGCCTTGATCAGTTTGTACGCGTTGCTCAACTCGATCCCGCCGAGCTGATTGAAGATCTGCATCACCTGTTCCTGATAGACCATGATCCCGTACGTCTCGGCCAGGATTTCATCCATGATCGGATGGACCTGCGGCACCGCCTCACGTCCGTGCTTGCGGTTGCAATAGGTTGGAATCAGTTCCATCGGACCGGGGCGATACAGCGCGTTGGCGGCGATCAGATCCTCCACCCGATCCGGCGCCATCTTCATGAGCAAATCCTGCATGCCGCCGGATTCAAACTGAAACACACCGCGCGTTTCGCCGCGTTGAAACAGTTGAAACACCGCCGAATCCGACAGATTCACTTTTTCCAGGTCAATGTCGATACCCCGCGTCTGCTTGACGAGGTTGACGGCGCGGGTCAGCGTTGAAAGTGTCCGCAGCCCGAGAAAGTCCATTTTGAGCAGCCCGCATTTTTCCGCGATCGGCCCTTCAAACTGCGTGAGGATGTTGTCGTCCTTGTCCTTGTACAGCGGCACGACATCATCCAGCGGCTGATCCGCGATGATCACCCCGGCCGCATGGCACCCGGCGTTGCGACACAACCCCTCGAGCTTCCGCGCCAGGTCGATCACTTCCTGGATCGTGGGATTGGACTGATACAGTTCAGCCAACTCCGGGTTCTGCTTCATCGCCTTGTCGAGCGTCATCCCCGGCGTGCCGGGAATCAGCTTGGTCAGCTTGTCGATCTCGCTCAGCGGCACGCCGAGTACGCGCCCGACATCCTTGCACGCCGCCTTCGCCGCCAGCGTGCCGAAGGTGATGATCTGCGCGACGTGGCCGTATTTCTCGCGGACATATTCAATGACGCGCTGCCGTCCATCCTGGCAGATGTCGATATCGATATCGGGCATCTCGTTGCGGCTGGGGTCCATGAACCGCTCGAACAGCAGGTTGTAGCGCAGCGGATCGACGTTGCAGAGCCCGAGCAGATATCCCACCATCGTCCCCACGCCCGAACCCCTCGCCCCCACGGGAATGCCGTTGTCGCGGGCATAATTGCAGAAGTCCCATACGATCAAAAAGTACGAGCAGAAGTTCTTCATGCAGATGATCTTCAGCTCATGCTCCAGCCGTGCGCGTATCTCCGGCGCGATGTCGGCCGATCCATACCGCCACACCAGGCCCTCTTCGCAAAGCTGACGGAGATACCGCTCATCCTCCTTCATCTGCTCCGCCGGCATCGGCGCGCTGGGGAAGACCGCCTTGGTGTTGATCTTCTCCTTCGGAACGTGATACACCGGCGCATGCCGCCCTGAAAAATCGAGATCGAGATTGCAACTGGCGGCGATCCTCCCCGTGTTCTCCAACGCCTGATCCCACTGATTCAATCCGGCGACGCGCATTTCCTCCGGGCTTTTCAGGTACAATTCCGAGGGATATTTCAGCCGATTCTCATCATTGACCAACCGACCCATTGAGATGCAGCAGAGCACATCGTGCGCATGATGATCCTCCTTGTTCAGGAAATGGACATCGTTGGTGGCGACCAACCCCACCCCCAGCTTCTTGCCCAGGTCCGCCAGCTCGGGGTTGCACATGTCCTGTTCTTTCAACCCCTGCTTCTGCACCTCGATATAAAACCGATCCGGCCCAAAAATATCGACGTACGTTTCCGCGACCGATCTCGCCGCCTTCCCATCCCGCTTCATGAACGCCGAGCAGACTTCCCCGCCCAGACACGCGCTCGTGCCGATGAGGCCCTTGGAAAACTCACGGAGGATTTCCTTGTCGATCCGCGGCTTGTAATAAAACCCCTCCCTGTACGCCAGCGATGAAAGCTTGATCAGATTTTTGTACCCCTCCAGGTCCTGCGCCAAAAGCAGCAGGTGATACGCGCTTTCCCCGTGCGCGGTCGTCCGATCCCGCCGGTCCCCCGGCGCCATGTACGCCTCCATCCCCAGGATCGGCTTGATTCCCTGTTTTTTGCACTCCGCGAAAAACTCCACCACCCCGAACATGCACCCGTGATCGGTGATCGCACACGCATCCATCCCCAGCGACTTCACCCGGCTGACAAGCTGCGGCACTTTGCAAGCACCATCCAGCAGGGAATAATGTGTGTGGACGTGGAGGTGGACGAATGACATCGGCGAAGTCCCATTCTGTAAGAGCGATGGATTGTAGCCGCCTTGACCGGCCAAGCCATCGGCTTATACCACCTCCGCGACAACCCCACAAAGCGCCCGTTAAGGGTCGCTGTTTGGACGCCGATAATGGTGATGTGAAGCCATCCGGGATTTACCACGAGACGATTTTCTGACACACGCGGCGGGTATTATGGGCGGAGTCGTTGCCGGAAGCCTTGCGGACCTCTACCGCGTGCTCTTCGAACGCGGATTGTCCGCCGCCGGCAGCGCCACATCCATTGTCGAGCCCGTGCGCCTCAATGGTGTGACCGCCGAATGCCTCACCGTCTGGCCGACCGACCGCACGCTTCTCGCCGAATGGGATGAACTGTCGCGCTTGGTGCCCTCGGCCACCGTCTTCCATTGTCCGCTCTGGCAGGAATGCGTCTGGCGTCATTTGCCCAGCGCCGGCCGGTTGCGCTTGATCCTCGTGCGCCAAGGGACGCGTCTGGTCGCCGCGCTGCCACTGCACCACAAACGGCAAATCGGATTGGAAGTCCCCGCACCCACGATCACGGACTATCTCGATCCGCTCATTCTCCCGGCCGCCCGCGTCGAGGCGTGGCAGTGCATCCTCAAGCTTCTCAGTGACATGTGGGACCGCCGCACCCACGCCGCCGCCTTTCACAACGTCCGCGACGATGCCGCCATCTCCACTGTGCTCCCACCGCTGGCCAGGCAAGCCGGCTTCGTCGTTAACCAAACCGTCATCGAAAGCGTCCCGTATGTACCCCTGCCTGCGACGATGGACCAGTGGCTCAGCCGGTTGCACACCCACGAGCGCAAGGAGCTGCGCCGCAAAATCCATAAAGCTGAAACAAAGGGGAATGCCCATCTCGTTGTGGCCGAGGGAGAGCGAGTCAGTCCCATGCTGCAACGCTTCGTCCACCTCATGCAGCATCGCGGCGGGCAGAAGGCGGTGGATGTTCGCCAGGTCCTTGGCCCGATCGTACGCTGCGCCGGCCCGGAACTGATCCGGCGTGGCCGGATGCAACTGTCAACCCTCATGATCAACGATGAACCCACCGCCTGTCTGCTCGAATCCCCCGGCGAGCATGGCCCGATGCTCTACAACAGCGGTTTCGACACCACCCGCAAGGAATGGAGCCCCGGCGTCGTCGCCATCGCATTGTCCATCCACCGAGCCATCGACAACGGCGCCACCATCTACGACTTCCTCCGCGGCGAGGAGGACTACAAGTTCAAACTCGGCGCCGTCCGACGTTCCCTCACCCGACTGACACTACGTCGTCAGTGAGTTGGATGAACATGGTCGATGCGCGTGAATAGAGGGCGTCGCTCCCGCGACGCCGCGGCGTTGCGGGAGCAACGCCCTCCAATTTCCATCAGTGCCGCGTGCCAGGCCACACATATTAGCTGGCCCCAGACTCCGCGCATTGAGACTTCTGCATGTCCGAATTCCGCCCTCGACGAGTATGATGGCCGGCATGTCCCTCAATGACGACCTATCGGAATTATTCAGTTCCTTCGCCTCCCTGCTGGAATTGTCGGGCGCAAACGCCTTTAGAGTGATTGCCTTTCAGCGCGTCGCGCGAGTGCTTGAGGATCACACGATCGACGTGAAGCAGGCGTATGATAATGGCACGCTTGAGGACATTGACGGGATCGGCGATTCCAGCCGCGACATCATTCGCGAGTTCATTTCCACCGGCCACACCCACGAATACGACGAGCTTCTGGCGAGCATTCCCGCCGGGCTGCTCCCGATGCTGCAAATCCCCGGCCTCGGGCCGAAAACGGTGCGACTCCTCTGGCACGAGCGCGGCATCACCTCGATTGAACAACTCAGCCAGGCGATCGACACCGGCAAGCTGGCCGGGCTGAAGGGGATTGGCGAAAAGAAAATTGCTTCGATCAAGCAAGGAATTGCCTTTCGTGCCCAAGCCGGGGAACGCAAGGGGCTTGTGGAGGCGTTGCCCATCGCCCATTCGCTCGTTGAGCAAGTCCGTAAATTGCCGCAGGTGAAGCACGCGGAAATCGCCGGCAGCCTCCGACGCTGGCGGGAAACGGTGGGGGATGTCGATCTCCTCTGCGCGGTCGATGATGCCGATGATGGCGAGGCCGTTTCCGCCGCCTTTGTCGCCTTCCCGGAAGTCGATCGCATCCTCGGCCAAGGCGGCACCAAGGCGAGCATCGTGACCAAAGACGGTTTGCAGGTTGATCTGCGGATCGTCCCTGAGGTCAATTTCGGCGCGGCGTTGCTTTATTTCACGGGGTCAAAGGAACACAGCGTCGAAATCCGCACGCTCGCGCAGGCCAAAGACATGACGCTCAATGAATGGGGGCTGTATTCCATCAAGGCATACGAAAAGGCGGAGAAGAAAAAGCCCGGGCACGCTCCCTCGGCCAAGCCGCTCGCCAGCCGCACCGAGCAGGACATTTATGAAAAGCTGGGGCTGGCATATGTCGAGCCGGAACTTCGTGAAGGACGTGGCGAAGTGGACGCCGCGCAAACCAACAAACTTCCTACATTGATCGTCCGCGCCGACCTTCGCGGCGATCTGCACATGCACACCACCGCCTCCGATGGCAATGCGAGCATCGAACAAATGGCCGAGGCCGCCGCGGCACTGGGTTACGAATACATCGCCATCACGGATCATTCCAAAAGCCAGGTGATCGCCAAGGGGTTGAGCGTCGCGGCGCTTCACAAGCACATCAAAGCCATTCGCCATGTGGCCGAGCGCGTGAAGGGGCAGATCACGCTCTTGGCCGGTTCCGAGGTGGATATCCTCGTCGATGGGAAAATGGATTATGAGGATGCGGTTCTCGCTGAGCTCGATGTGGTGATCGCCAGCCCCCATGCGTCCCTCAGCCAGGATGAAAAGAAGGCGACCGACCGTCTCGTGCGAGCGATCGAAAATCGATATGTCACCGTGATCGGCCATCCCACGGGACGCTACATCGGCCGACGCGCCGGCCTGCCGCTCGATTTCTCGCGCATCTTCCCTGCCGCCGCCCAGACCGGCACCGCCCTGGAAATCAACGCCAGTTGGCCGAGACTCGACTTGAGCGCCACCAACGCCCGCGGCGCGATCGAGCAGGGCGTCATGCTCTCGATCGGCACCGACGCGCACAGCACGGAAGGCCTCGATGGAATTGGCCTGGGTATTCGAACCGCCAGGCGCGGATGGGTTGAAAAGAAAAACGTGATCAACTGCCTGCCGCTCGCCCAACTCCGCAAGTTCATCGACGCCAAGCGCAACGCCTGAACGTGACCCGCGGAATCCCCTCGGCAGTTCCGGCCAATACGAATCCGCCGTGAATCACGCGACTGGTTGCACCGGAAGACAAGACCCCCTCCCCAACCCTCCCCCGGAGTACCGGGAGAGGGGGTGGGATTTACGGGGTCGCGAGACTCACCCTTGATGCGTATTATTTCTGCGCATGAAAAAGGCCCACTTCACACACAATGGAAGCGGGCCTTTGTTCTTATGCGGAGAGCCGATTAATCCTCGATTCGGATATCGCCCAGCCCACTGGTGTTTTCGCCGCCTTCCAGGCCGCCGCGAAGCCCTCGTTTCTCGGCCCGCTGGCTGCGGGCGTCCTCCCGCGCCTGCTCCTCCTGCGCCCACTGGGCTCGCTTGAGCGACAGACCGATCTTGCGCTCGTCGCTGTCGACGCGGAGAATCTTGACCTGCAACTCCTGCCCAACCTTGAGCTCATCCTCCGGCTTCTCGACCTTCTGGTCGGAGATTTCCGAGATGTGAAGCAGACCTTCCAGGCCCGGTTCCAATTCCACGAAAACACCGAAGTTGGCGATCTTCGTGACGTGGCCCATGACCACCTGCCCGGGGCGATAGTTGTCGGGAATGACGGTCGTCCACGGGTCTTCCTGCATCTGCTTGAGACCCAGCGCGATGCGCTGCTTTTCCTGATCGACGCTGAGGACCACCGCCTGCACATCCTCTCCCTTTTTGAGTACTTCCGACGGATGCCCGATTTTCTTGGTCCATGACAGGTCGCTGACGTGCAGCAGCCCGTCGATCCCTTCTTCGATCTCGACAAACGCGCCGTAGTTGGCGATGTTGCGCACCTTGCCCGTGACCACCGAACCCGGCGGATACTTCTCGGCAACCCGCTCCCACGGATTCTCCTCAACCTGCTTCATTCCCAGGCTGATCTCCTGTTTCTCCTTGTTGATCTCCAGGATCTTGACCTGAACCTTCTGATCCTGCGCCACCACCTCACTGGGATGGTTGATCCGCTTGGTCCAGGACATCTCGGAAATATGGACGAGCCCCTCGACCCCTTCCTGCAACTTGCAGAACGCGCCGTAGGACATGATGTTGACCACCTCCGCATCGTGAACCGACCCCATCGGGTAGCGGGTTTCGATGTCTTCCCACGGGCTGGCATCCTTCTGCTTGAGGCCCAGGGCGATCTTTTCCTTCTCCCGGTCCACCTGCAGCACCTTGACCTCGATCTCCTCGTCGATCTTGAGCAATTCGCTCGGGTGGTTGATCCGGCCCCACGACATGTCGGTGATGTGCAGCAGACCGTCCACGCCGCCCAAGTCGATAAACACGCCGAAGTCGGCGATGTTCTTGACCAGCCCCTTGACGATCTGGCCGACCTCCAGCTTCTCGAAGGTCTTCTTCTTCAGTTCCTCACGCTGCTGTTCGATCAGCTTTCGCCGCGAAATGACGATGTTCCGACGCTCCTCGTCGATCTTCAGGATCACCGCATCGATCGAGCGACCGATCCAGTCGCTGATCTCCCCCGGCCGACGAATGTCCACCTGCGACGCCGGCAGGAACACCGGTACGCCGATGTCCACCAGCAGCCCGCCCTTGATCTTCTTCGTCGCCTTGCCGGTGACGGGGTCCCCCTCCTTCTTGCTCTTCATGATCGCTTCCCAGTTGATGATTCGATCAGCCTTGCGCTTGCTGATCTTCACCGAATCATCATCCCCATCGACATCTTCAAGTTGAACGCGAACCTCATCCCCGATTTGCACATTCTCCGGTTCGTCAAACTCCGAGCGGTCGAGCTCGCCCTGGCTCTTAAGCCCAAGGTCAATCACAAATCCATCCCCAACCTTCGCCGACACCCGCCCCTTGAGAATCGCCCCCGGAGTGAAATCCTGAGCCTCATCATTGCCCACCAGCTTGCCAAGATCGTCGGCCGCATCCCCCAGCGCCGTCGCGACCGCGGTGTTCACATCCTCATCGAGGCTTCCCAGAGAATTAATCAGATTAAAGTCAACCATGCTTGTTAATGAGCCGCCTGATCGGCCGGCCCGGTCCTTTCGTGGCGTGGCCAGTTCGTGGTGAATGACGCCGACAACCACGCTGTATCGGCGACACATACCCTGTTGATGAAGCGCAGAACGCCCGCGCTTCGGCAGAACCCGGACAGTATATGAGAAGTGTGGGCGTCTCGCAATGCCGCCAGAGCCTCGATTGTCGTACGTCGTACGCAAGTAGAAATGTCACCCGATAGCCGAAATGGAAGTGTCACCCTGGTGTCTTCTGTAATCCCGCGTCCAAGCCCCACCATGTCACGGGCGGGTGTTCCGCAATTGGATCGCCACCATGGTGAGGTCGTCGGGCAGGTCGCGTGAGCCACGGTAATCCGTCAATGCCTGCACGACATGGGTGATGACCGACTTCGCGATGGGAAATGGGCCTTTCAACGCCGCCACCAGGTTTTCGTTGCTGAATCGCTCCCCGGACGGCGACTGCGCATCAAGTACGCCGTCGGTATACAGCAGCAGGGTCGCCGAGGGAGGCAGGCGAAACCGCTGGGTGGGATACTCGATCTCCTTTTCCACACCAAGAACAAGCTGGGGTTCCACTTCAAGGGAGACAAAATCTCCCGCGTGTCCCATCAGTGGCGGATAATGCCCGGCCGTGGCAATCGCCAGTTCCTGGTTATCGGCATCAATGACGAGAATGAGCATCGTCACAAACTGCCCGTTGAACATCTGAATGCACAACTGGCGGTTCACCTCCGTCAGCGCCCGACCGGGGTCCTCCACGTGCATCATGGTCATGCGCGACAAAAGCTGGGTTGTCGCCATCAGAAACGCCCCCGACATCCCATGCCCCGTCACGTCGCCAATGGAAACGACCACCCGCCCGTCGGCCAGCTCAAACCAGTTGTAAAAGTCGCCGCTGATGTGGCTGGCGGGGTGGTTGATGGCGGCGATGTCCAGGTTCCCCACCGACTCATATTGCGCCGGCAGCCATGCGAGTTGAATCTCCCTGGCCTGTTCCATTTCCTTGGACAGCATCTCGTGATGCACCCGTTCCAGCTTCAAACGCCCCCGGATGATCGCGATGAACGTGGAGACGAGGATTGCGGTCACCGAGACGACGACAAACGCCGCCCACCAGAAGGCCCGGCGGAACAAATGCTGAATGACGCCGTCCACCCACGACAAGCCGGAGGAAACCATGACCCACCAGGTCTGCCCGACCACATGAATGGGATGTAATGTCGTCATCGCCTCGCCGCGGTGGTCGCTGCCGAGTGCCTCGGATGTTTGAAACGTCCCCGTGCCCTGATCCCCCTCCGCTTCATATTGCTTCATGAGGGAGGCCATTTCGGGGACCATCCGCCGCCTGGTCGGCGAGGAGGTCGCCTCATGCTTGTGGGACATCGCCATCATCCGCCCCGCGCCATCCACCAGCATCGCGGTGATGTTCCTAGCCGGATCGTTGAGTTTCATGAGAAACTTGCTCTCCACCTCGCTGACGGGCACGACCGCGACCAGGAGCAGCCGCCTCTCCTGGCCGGCCGCCACGCAGACAAGGTTGACCTCGCGCCCGTCGATGAACTGCGCCGGGCTGATCGCCCGATCGGTCACGCCGTGCAGCCACTCGCTGTTGGACTGGATGATGGCGTCCGCGCTCACGTCGGGGTTGTCGCTGAAGCTTCTCCACACGCCCAGCGTCGGGCGATCAACCACCAACAACTGCGAGGCGCGGTCCTTCAATTGCTCCCAAAGCGCCGGGGCAAGCGTCCACGCCCTGACGCCCGTTTGACGCGTGGTCGCCGCGGCGCCCGTTCCATCCTCGTCAAGCCAGTGCGTGAGTTCCGAACGCTGCAACAGGTCCAAATTGCTCAGGATCGAGGCATAGTAGCTCTCAATCGCGCCACCGGTTTGGACGGCAAGGAGTTCCTGTCTCTGCCGGGCGGCATGGATCGCTTCACTGCGAAAACTCGCATGCACCTCCCTCGCCGCGACGTACACGATCGCCACCACGACACCCAGAAGCGCCAAGTGCAACAGCAGCATGTTTCTCGTGAAGCGGCGGGCGCTGCGTTCCATGGCGTTTCACCTTACCGGGCCGGGCCGCATCGTCACAAGTGGAAACTGCGGCGCATTGCCGGAATCGCCCGATCAGGCGCTGCGTGTGGAGTTCCGCGCCCTTCGCGTCCACAATGCTTTCGTGCCAACCGCTTCCCATTTCCGTCGCTGGTTCGACTGGGGTCCCGCATGGTCGGCCGCGGTGCTGGCCATGCTCCTTTTCGCGGTCACGCTTCGGGGAACCTACACCTATGATGATCTCTACATCGCCCATGATGACCCCAGGCTGCACAATCCCGAGCAGTGGGGCGAGTATTGGACCCAGGGATATTTTCAAAATGGCGTGGACAACCTCTATCGCCCCCTGGTGTCGATGACTTACGCGCTGGAAGCATACTTTCATGGGGATCGCCCGTGGGTGTTCCATCTGATCAACGTGCTTCTCTACGGCGGCTGCGCCGCTTGCGTTGCCGAATTGGGCAGGCGACTGGGGGGCTTACGCGTCGCGTATGTTTCCGGTCTGCTCTTCGCCGTTCATCCGGTGCATGTCGAGGTGGTCGCGGGAATCGTGGGGCGCGCCGAATTGATGATGCTCCTGGGTGTGGTGGGGGGATTGATCCTCTTCGTCCGACGCCCGCTGACAATGCCCCGCGTTGGCGCGATCATGGCCTGCTGCCTGCTGGGGGTCTTGAGCAAAGAGCAGGGGATGTTGTTGCCTATCCTGTTGCTGACCTGGGCTATCGTACGGAGGTGGCAGCCATCTCATGAGGTGTCCGCACCGTCTGGCGGGCCTTCGATATCGCCTGCCGCGCTGGCAGCTGCCGCCAAGGCACGCCTATCCGAACGACAGGCGACACTCTGGCTGGTTCTCGGCCTCTCCTGGATGCTCGCCGGTTACATGGTGTTCCGGGAGAGCTTCCTCCCGTTGGAATGGGATCGCATCTTCCTGGACTGGACGGTCAACCCGCTCATTCGCTCGGCGGGTTCGGACCGATGGCTGGTCCCCTTGGCGCTGCTTGGTCAATACGCCCGGCTGCTTCTATTTCCCCTGCATCTCTCGATCGATTACGGCGCGGCCGTGTTTGGGTCGGCCGTGCGCTGGAACGATGCGAACATTTATTTCGGCATGGCCGCCGTCGTGGCGTGGGTCGCTCTCATGTTGTGGGCGCTGCGCCGCCGGTCGGCCGCAGCTGTGTTGTGCCTCATCGGGCTTGGTGTTTCGTATGGGATGGTCAGCAATGTTGCCGTCATCATCGGCACGATCTTCGCCGAGCGATTGATGTTCCTGCCGTCGGTGTTTGTGGTGATCCTGATCGCCCTGGCGCTGAAGGGCCAACGCCGCTGGTTTGTCATCGCGACGACCATCGCGTTGGTTCTGGCCGGTTCGCTGCGCAGTTTCACCTATGCCCGCCACTGGAATGATGCCCTCGATTTGTATGAATACACCACTCGCCATCAGCCACAGTCGGTGCGGGGCTATATCTTGACTGCGTCGGAGTTGATACGCCGCGGGAGGCTTGAGGACGCGGCCCGCGTCGCACAAGCCGGGCGCGAAGTTCTGCCATCCTATTACGACATCTGGCGGCTGTCGGCGGCCATCGCCTTGAAACGCAACCAACTCGATGACGCCGAGCGCTATCTGAATGAAGCCTTCCGCACCGCGCCCAATCCGATGTATCTCCAGGGGCTGCGTGCGGAAATCCAGAAGCGCCGCGATTCTTCTCAATCACATCCCGCGACGCCTGTTCCCTCCACATCATCGGCCGTCCCCGCCGGTGCGACGCTCGATGGCGCATCGATTCCCTGACGCCAGCGCTTCGATATACCCCCGATGCCGATTGACCAACACATTGCCCGGAAATTGTGCGCGCGGCGAAGACGCCGCATCCTCCGCGAGCGTCAGCAGCCGGGCAATGACTCGGGTGCTGATCTGCTTCTGGGGGACTCCGCGCTGGATCAGCCATCGACGCGCCGACGCCCGCGCCAGGCACACCGGCTGATCGATGAGATCCCGCACATTGAACACTTCCCGCAACGTCGCCGTGTTGGTCTGCTTCCAGTCATTCCATGCACTGCAATCGCGTCCCAGCGTGAGGATCGCCGGGCATAATTGCGGATATTGCCCCAGCACCTTCCGAAGTCGATTTCGCGCATACGCGGCCGATTGATTGCTCGCATCCTCACGCCACGGCTGCTCCAGCATTGCAAGATAGTCCCGCAGACCCTCACGCGACACGCCCAGAAGGGGACGATGGACATGCAGGCCGCCGATGATCGTGTGACTCCGCATCGCGCCAAGCCCTCCACACGCGCTCCCTCTTAACAAGCGGTGGAGGCTGGTTTCCGCCTGGTCGTCCGCGTGGTGGGCGAGAGCAACGCCTTGAAGCCCCTCGCGTTCGACTGTTTGCCGAAACAGCGCCAGTCGAAGCATGCGATAATGCGCTGAAAGGTTGGACGGCGGGCGGGTCACGAGGTGCTCCACGTCAGCGCGGGTTGAAACCGTCGCGTCCATTCCCAGTTGGTTCGCCAAATCCCGCACAAAGCCAGCATCCCCGTCGGATGCTTCGCCGCGTGTCTGGTGATTGAGATGAATGACGTGGCACGTCACATCGGCGCGATCACGGAGTAATCGCAGCAGCGCCACGCTGTCCGCGCCGCCACTGACGCCAACGCCCCAACGCCCGGGCGGGAGCTTTCCAATGGCTGCGAGCAACGGTTCGGCGGGTATCATGGTATGATTATAAGGAGAACGGCCGCGCAACGGAGCTTTTGCCCCATGAGATTTACCGCAACCCTTCCCTGTTTGATGATCCTGGCCGCCGGCATGCGCGCTCCGCTGCACGCCGCTGATGCCGACGCCCCCGCCACGCAACCGACAAGCGCGCAGGCATCCGCGTCATCCGATGATTCCACGATTGACTGGCTCATGAGTCAGGCGACAACCCAACCCGCGCATCCCGCCACGCAACCGGCCAATCCGCCGCCATCCCCATTCGTCGCCTCCCGTGACGATGGCAGTGTCGAGGCGACGATCCTCCTGAGCGATGGCAAAAAAATCATCGGCCGATTCACGACCACGCCCGGCAAGCCGCTTCGCTTCTGGGATGAAGCCCAAAAGGAATATCACGACATCCCGCTGGACCTCATCCAGTCCCTTCGCGCCAAGATCACCTGGGAACGCCAGCAGCGCGAGTGGCGCTTCAAGCAAAGCGGCAGCGACATCAAGGAATACTCCGACAAAACCTACCCCGCCCGCGAGATGGAATACGTCGCCACCCTCGCCAACGGCCAGACGATCACCGGCGGCGTCGTCGCGCCCCTCTATCAACAACTCCCGGATGGGGAAACGACCCTCTACGTCCTCCACAAGCGCGACAAGGGAAACGTCGGCCAATCACTCGATCAACTGGTTTATGTGAAGGAAGTGATTTTTGGCCCGCCCACCACCCGACCCTCCACGCAGAATATCCAGACAAGTGACCGTCAAGCCAAATGATGGTCGATGAAGCAGGGACAAGACAAGGAGTTTGCATGCTGACTGATTCTCAAATCGCCCGCTTTCGTCGCGACGGCTATCTCGCCGGTCCCAAGGTTGTCACTGATGAGCAGGTCGAGCTCATGCGCGCCGATGTTGAGCGCGTCATCCGTGACAGGGACAACAAGAACACCGCCCAGCCCGTGGCCTGCCACAACATGGGCAAGCCCGATGCCCCCGTCTGGCAAATCGTGAACATCTGGGAAGCCTCCGCCCCCTTCGAAGAGCTGATCCACAACACCACCATCGCCGAGGAAATGGCTCAGCTCACCGGAGCCGACGAGTTGCGCATCTGGCACGACCAGATTCAGTTCAAGCCCGCGACCGTCGGCGGCGTCAACATGTGGCATCAGGATGCCCCCTATTGGCCGATCCTCGCGCCGATGACTGAAGTCACCGCGTGGGTCGCCCTCGATGATGTGGACCTCGAAAATGGCTGCATGAGCATGGTCCCCGGCTCCCACCTGTGGGGCAACGCCATCGAGTTTCTTCACACCTTCAAACAATTCTCCGACATGCCCGCCGAATGGAACGGCCACAAGGTGGACGTCCGGGTCTGCCCGGTCCGCAAAGGCGAAGTCCATTACCATCACGCACTGACCTGGCACGGCTCATCCGCCAACATTTCCGGCCGACCCCGCCGCGCCATCGCCCTCCATTTCATGACCGACAAAACCCGCTATGTCGCCAGCGGCAACCACCTCATGAAAAAGTTCGTCGAAGTCGAAGACGGCCAGATCATGAAAGGCAAACACTTCCCATGCGTCTGGTCCCGATCACCCGCGCCCGCCGGCATCTGATCCCACGCTTCCAATTGACGCCCCGTCGCACGATCCGCAACCCGTTGGCGACGACCAAGCGGTCAACGGGCGCATCCGGCGCTTGGGGGTGTCCATCATCGCCATGCGCCGGTGATGGATTTGGCGTTGTCAGAATGCGCCGGATGGGTATGGTACAAAGGATTCCGTGAATCGTTTTGTTCTTCAATGCAAAGGAGCTGACATGGTGTCGATGATGAAGCTGCTGGGAATGGGATGGATGGCCGGGCTGCTGCTGGCCGGCGGATGCGCTGTGGGAGGGCATCACGACGCCAATGCCTCGGGGGATCATGATGCCGCGATGTCGTCGCATCACGCCGATCATGCGGGCGGCAAGTCGTGCATGAAGTGCATGGAAAAAGCGAACCCCATCAAAGAGGCGATCGCCGTCATCCATCCCACTCCGGGCAACAAGGTGCATGGGACGGTTACATTCACCGACCTGGGCAACGGCAAGGTGCGCGTCGTCGCCGATCTCGAAGGACTGACGCCAAACAGCAAGCATGGCTTTCATGTTCATCAATACGGCGACTGCAGCGCCCCCGACGCGACCAGCGCCGGCGGGCATTACAATCCCGGCAACCATCAACACGCCGGACCAATGGTTGAGATGCGCCACGCCGGCGATTTGGGCAACATTGAAGCCGACGCCAAGGGCAACGCCCACCTCGACCTCACGGTGGACAACATCACGATCAACGCGAAAAACGAGGTACTCGGCCGGGCGGTCATCGTTCACGCCAAGGCGGATGACCTCAAGAGCCAACCCACCGGCGACGCCGGCGGCCGCATCGGCTGCGGCGTCATCGGCGTGGCCAATCCGAAGGATGCTGGGTAATGTCAGCCTGCCCCCGCTGCAGGCGGCCGCGGGGACAGAATTCGCATTGAACCAAGAATGTTGAACCACCAAGCCACAACGAACACGAAGCGGTTCGTCGACGCATGGCACAGCGCCGCGCTCAGACATTCCTTTTTATTATTTTGGACAAACCATCAGATGCGAAGGAGGCAGCGCAATAGAGGCGCCGCTTCGTGATCTTCGTGTCCTCGTGGTTTAATCTTCTTCTCTTGGTTGCGTTTCCCCGCCGTATGTGAAATCCTCGCGATTGCGGTTAGGATGATCCGGGCACGCGGGAGGTCTCCCGCGCCAGGACCTGACACCATGAATCTCGACTACAACCCCAACTACCCCTCCATCGACGATCTGCGAAACAAGGCCCGGCGGCGGATTCCACGCTTCGCCTTTGAATATCTCGACGGCGGATGCAACGAGGAATTGAATCTTCGCCGCAACACCTCCGACCTTCGCGAGATTTCACTCGTACCCCAATATCTCGAAGCGCACGGCGGATGCGACATGAAGACCGAATTGTTCGGGCATGTGTATGATGCGCCGTTCGGGATCGCGCCGGTGGGGCTCCAGGGGCTGATCTGGCCGGGCTCGCCGGAGATTCTCGCCAAGGCGGCATTTGACCAGAACATTCCGTTTGTCCTCAGCACCGTCAGCACCTCCAGCATCGAGCGAATCGGCGAGATCACGCAGGGGCGAGCGTGGTTTCAGCTCTATCACCCGGCGGAGGATTCGCTCCGCGATCAGATCATCAAGCGGGCGGCCGAGCATTGCCCGGTCCTCGTCATCCTGAGCGATGTGCCGGCGTTCGGATATCGCCCCAAGGAGATCCGCAATGGCCTGGCGATGCCGCCGCGGATGACGCTGCGAAACATTTTGCAGATCCTCGGCCGGCCGAACTGGGCGTTTCACACGCTCAAGCACGGCCAACCGTCGTTCGAAGTGTTGACGCCCTATATGCCTAAGGGGATGGACATGCACCACCTGGGCCTGTTCATGAACAAGACCTTCAACGGGCGACTCAATGAGCAAAAGGTCGCGGCGATCCGGGACCTGTGGAAGGGGAAACTCGTGCTCAAGGGGATCGTCAGCGAAGAGGACACCGAACGCTGCATCAAGCTGGGGATCGACGGGATCATCGTCTCGAACCACGGCGGGCGACAGCTTGACGCCGGGCCGTCGGCGATTCATTCGCTCCAGGGAATCGCGGGAAAATATGGGGACAAGATCAAGATCATGATGGACAGCGGCATCCGCGGCGGCCCGGACATCGCCTGCGCCCTGGCCAGCGGCGCGCAGTTCACCTTCATGGGCAGAAGCTTCATGTACGGCGTCGCGGCCATGGGCGACAAGGGCGGAACGCACACGATCGCCATCCTGAAAAAGCAACTGCTTCAGGTCATGGAGCAACTGTGCTGCGCGACAACGGGGGATCTGGCCAGGCGATTGGCGACAGGGTGATTCGGATTCGTTGCAACTCTTATCCTGCGTAGGATCTGCAGTACGCCGCGGACCATCTTCACCATCGCGGCAATGGTCCGCGGATTCCCACGGACCCTGCGAGATGCCCGGATCGGTCTTGCGTCTTCTCCAATCGAAAATCGAAAATCCCTGCTTGTGTAGGGTCCGCCTCGCGGACCATCATGCATGCTTTTAAAGCAATGGTCCGCGAGGCGGACCCTACGAAATGCGCACGGCGACTCGCTGCTTCTTCAATCGCAAATCAAAAATCAAAAATCAAAAATCCCCACCTTCACTTCCCTTTCTTCGCCGGTCTGGCCGAGAAGACCAGGGAGATGTTGTCGGCGCTGGCGGTGTTGCCGTCGCCGCGGCTTCCCTTTTGATGGCGGAGGCAGAGCAATTCGATGGTGACGCTCCGCGCGCCGGGGACCACCTCCACCGTTTCCTCCTGTTTGATCAGGGCGGTCGCGTTCTTGCGGTCGACGGCGCTGACCGGGCCGATGCTGCTTGTCCCGATGATGTAACCGGAGGAATCATGATAGCGCGCGGTGACAACGGCCACATCATTGCGCCCCCCCCCAGCCGCCGAGGAGCGCCGAGAGCGTGCCCTGCACCCGCCCGGCGTCAATCTGCGCTTTCAGAGCCGACAAGTCGATCGTCTGCGTCATTCGGCTGATCGGCGACGCCGACGGGCCGCCGGCGAAAAAGTGCTGGCCGACGTTGCCCCCTTCGGCTTTGGCGGCCGTCAGGTCGTTGCCGCCGGCGCCCGCTTCGGCGTAGTTGAGCATCGTGATGCCGCCGGGCTCATCGTCGCGCCAGCCGCTGGCGTACAGGTCGAAGCTCGTGCGCTTGGCCTGCGGGATTCCCCCATCGTACTCGGCGTCGCCGTTGAAGATGACGTTGGTCCCATACGCCACCTTCGGCGGGGCCGACGGCTTCAATCCAACGGCGTGGCTGTCCAGGTTCCATTTGGCGTCAATCGGAACGCCCATCCAGGTCAGGACGGTCGCGGCCACATCGACATTCATCGGCGCGGGGAAAATCGTCCCCGGCGCGGCGGCGTCGCCGCCGACGAGGAACGGAATCGTCCGCCGATCCTCGGTGGTTCCGCCGTGCTGACGATCCAGCGCGCCGCCGTGGTCGCTGGTCATCAAGATCAGCCATTGCTCCTGGCCGCGGGTGGGGCGGGCGGCGACGGCGCGGAGCAGTTCGCCGGCCTGCCGGTCCATCGTGGCGATCGCCTTCATGTACGCCGGCGATTCGGGACTGAAGCCGTGGCCGTGCCCCGTCTCGTCCACGCTCCCGAAGTAGATGAACAGGACATCGGGGTCCACCTTCACCTCCGGATCCTTCCCCGCCAGGATCGCGGCGGCCTTGTCGGCCATGACCTGATCCCCGTGATTCCCCATGTTGTGATACAGGTCGATGTCCGCGCCGGTGGGCTGCTTGTCATGGAAATCGTTCCATGTGATCAGCCGCACGGTATTGAGCTTTGAGTTGTAGCGCTCGAGATAAGTGAAAAAATCCGGGTAATCCTTCAGCGTGTCACTCTTGTAATTGTTGGAATAGACGCCGTGCTTGTCGATATGGACGCCGTTCATGATCGACGACCAGTTGGGGGCGCTGACCGTGATCCCCTCGGCCTGGGCGCGGTCGCTGTAGGCGCCCTTTTTCATCAGCGCATGCAGATTCGGGGCATCCGCCTGCTCGAAGGCGTCCGCGCGCATCCCATCGACGCCGATGATGAGCGCCTTGAGCTTTTTCCCCTCCGCCCCCCGCGCCGCAGGGAGGATGCAGGTGATCGACAGCAGCGCCAGCCCCGCGCACAACCAGCCCTTGATCCTGTTTGCCATGAACCCGTGCTCGGCAATGCGTGTTGATGACTTCATCCCTGCAACTTTCAACATGGACCCAGCGTTGTCAACAGTTGCGTAACCTGAAATATCCGCTGGGTGGTTCTATCGCCCGCTCGTCCAGGCCGCGACGATTGTTCTCGCCTCTTCGATGTGCTGGTCGGGGACTGGGATGCGGGTGATCGTCAGGTACTCGCTGAAGTAGGCGCCGCCGGCCGCCAGGCTGGCCGCGCCCGCGGCGCGGGTCACTTTCCCCGCTCCGCGCGACATGCCGATGCTCAGCTCGATGACCGCCGGCGACTTGTCGGTCGCCTCCTTCAGTTCCACGCCGTGGAGCCCACGCATGTGGGCGTTCCAATACGCGAAATCGCCCCCGACGTACGCCGCGTCATTCATCAGATAGCACTCCCCGCACGCCAGCAGCCGGCGCACGCGGCGGCCTCGATAGCTCAGCATCCCCAGGACAATCAGCCCGATGACCCCCAGCGTGATCGCGGCCGAGGTGGCCACCGTGGCGGCCCGCCCGGGGCCAGCGGCCACCGGCGCCGTCGAGAGCGCGTAGGTGATGATGCCCCCCATGATCGCGACGACCGCGATCGCGCCCCAGGTTGCCGAGCCAAACCATCGACGCTCCCGCCGGACCCACGCCTCCCAGAAATCTTTTGGATACACCCAGTGCGCCGCGGCCTCTCCCGCGCGCATCCGCGCCAGCCACCGCGTCGCCCGCCGGGAGGCGGGCACCGTCGCCAATGCGCAAATCAGCATCGTTACAGCAAATACACCCGAAACAATCGCCGTGATCGCCTCGATCCCATTTTCCGCACCCCCGCGCGCCAGAAAGATTCCCCACGCCGCCAGCGCCACGATCGCCCCCCCGGCGGTGAGAAGGAGAAGAACCTGGACGAAGCGGTGTTGCTGGTTGAACAGTTTCATGAGCTTCCTGAGCTTTGGACAGAAATGCCGCCTGGAACAATAAGCAGGCAGGGACGTGCGGGACTTCAGTCCCAATGTCAGCAAACATGATTGTACCCAAACCACCCATCGCAACAACTTGGAAGGGCGGCGTACCATTGGAACTTTTGATTTGGCGGCGGAACGGACAGTGCCGCACTCGACAATGGTTGCCCGATCGCAAGCCGCTGACAATCGCCGAGCCGTCGTGTACAACTGCTCCCCAATGGCGGTGGAATGTCAATTGTTGATTCTGATGGCGGCGGCGTACCTGATCGGGTCGATTCCGTTTGGGCTGGTCGTGGGACTGGCCAAGGGGGTGGATCCGCGACTGTGGGGGAGCGGCAACATTGGGGCGACGAATGTCGGGCGACTGCTGGGCGGGCGCTGGTTTGCGGTCGTCTTCACGCTCGACATGCTCAAGGGGCTTGTTCCGATGGTGGCGGCGGGGTGGGTGCTCCATCGGCATGATGGGCTGGACATTGGCGAAGGGCACTATCTCCTGTGGATGGGTGTGGGGTGCGCGACAATTGTCGGGCATATGTTCAGCATCTTTCTTGGCTTCAAAGGGGGCAAAGGTGTGGCGACAAGCGCGGGCGTGATGCTCGGGTTGTGGCCGTATTATACGCTGCCGGGGCTTGTCGGGACGGTGCTCTTCCTGGTCATTTTCAAATGGACGCGCTACGTAAGCCTGGCGTCGGTCGCGGGAATCGGGGCATTTCCGTTGTTGTATATCGCCTTTGGCAAGGCGATGGGCTGGCCGGTCTTTGACGCGCAGTTGCCGCTGCTTATTTTCGCCCTGGCGATGGCGGTGTTGATTACATGGAAACATCGCACCAATCTTGCCCGGCTCCGCGCGGGGACGGAACATCGTATTGTGAAAAAGCCGGGATCGCCGGACATGCGGGAGCCGCGCACGCAATAGGCGGGTTGCGAATGATTCATCCGACGTTGTCCGTTGTCCGTGGTCAGTTGTCCGTTGCAAATACAACTGACCACTGACCACGGACAACGGACCACGGACGATCGCTGTTCAACATGACCACAACAAGGACCATCACCATGAGCCATCTGCTTGGGATTGATATCGGAACCAGCGGGACCAAAACACTGGTGTGTGATGAGGCGGGGAATGTCCTGGCGACCGCGACGGCGGAGCATCCGATCTTCACGCCCCGGCCGGGTTGGTCGGAGCAGAATCCCGAGGATTGGTGGTCGTCGGTTTGTCAGGCGACAAAGGCCGTTCTGAAGAAGGCGAAATTGAAGGCGGGCGCCATCGGAGCGATCGGCCTCTCCGGGCAGATGCACGGCAGCGTCTTCATGGGCAACGGAGAAAAACCGCTGCGGTCTGCCCTGCTTTGGAACGATCAGCGGACCGTGGCCGAGTGCGCCGAGATCACCCGCAAAGCGGGGGGACGCGAAAAGCTGATCGAGATGGTCGCCAACCCCGCGCTGACCGGCTTCACCGCGCCCAAGGTTTTGTGGGTCCGAGCGCATCAGCCAAAAATATATGAAAAAACCCGCCATGTGCTGCTTCCCAAGGATTACATCCGCTTCAAAATGACCGGCGAATACGCCACGGAGGTCAGCGACGCCAGCGGCACGCTCCTGCTCGACGTGCGGAATCGCAGGTGGTCGGATGAGCTTCTGGGGCTGTTGGAGATCGACAAGGCGCTGATGCCCGAAGTTCATGAGTCTCAGGTTGTCAGCGGGGCGCTGAGCAAAGCCGGCGCGGCGGCGATGGGCTTGAAGGAGGGGACGCCGGTCGTGGGCGGCGCGGGGGACCAGGCGGCCGGGGCGGTGGGGAACGGTATCGTCAGCGGGGGCATCGTCAGCGCGACGCTGGGGACATCCGGCGTCGTCTTCGCGCACGCGGATGAACCGACGTTCGATTCGGCCGGTCGGGTTCACACGATGTGCCACGCGGTCGAGGGCAAGTGGTGCGTCTTCGGGTGCATGCTGTCGGCCGGGGGATCGTTCCAATGGTTCCGCAATCATCTGGGTGAGGCTGAAGTGGCGGCGGCGCGAAAGGCGAAGGTCGATCCTTACGAGCTGCTCATCGAAGTCGCCCGATCCGCGCCGGCCGGGAGTGAAGGCCTTTTCTTTCTCCCATACCTGACCGGCGAGCGCTGCCCGCATCCAGACCCCGCGGCGCGGGGCGGATGGATTGGTCTGACCGCGCGATCCACCCGCGCGATGATGATCCGCTCGCTCATGGAAGGAGTCACGTTCGGCATGCGCGATGCGCTGGAGATCATGAAGGGGATGAAGCTCCCGATCCGCCAGGTGCGGGCCAGCGGCGGGGGGGCGCGCTCGGCGTTCTGGCGGCAATTGCAGGCCGACATCTACAACCTGCCGATCGTGATGACCAACGCCGCCGAAGGACCGGCCTACGGGGTCGCGCTCCTCGCCGGCGTCGGCACGGGTGTTTGGGACAGTGTGGAGCAGGCGTGCAAGGCGTGCATCCGACAAACCGAAAGAATCACAACAAATAGAAAAGCCGCGGCGCTTTATGAACGGCATTACGCCGTGTATGACAAGCTCTACTTCGACTTGAAGGAACGATTCACCGACATCGAGGCGCTTTCCACATGAGCACACAGCGGTTGGAGGCGTTCAGCGATGGCGTCATTGCCATCATCATCACGATCATGGTGCTGGGCTTGGAGCCCCCGCGCCAGGCCGGCCTGCGGGGATTGCTTGAGCTTATGCCGGCGGTATTGACCTACCTCCTCAGCTTCGTTTACGTCGGTATCTACTGGAACAACCACCACCACATGCTCCACCTGACCAGGAGCGTCAACGGTGCGATCCTCTGGGCCAACCTCCATCTGCTCTTTTGGCTGTCCCTCGTGCCATTCACCACGGGATGGATGGATTCCAGTGGCTTTGCCCCCGTCCCCACCGCGATTTATGGCGCGGTGCTCTTCATGGCCGCTGTGGCGTATGTGCTGCTTCAATCCACGATCATTCATCAGCAAGGCGCCGATTCACCGCTCAAAAAGGCGGTTGGAAAGGACTGGAAGGGGAAGACGTCGGCGGTTTTGTACATCCTGGCCATCGCCGCATCGTTTGTTCACCCGGGCATCACGGTGACGCTCTACGCCGCCGTCGCGATGATGTGGTTGATCCCCGACCGGCGAATCGAACGAAATGCCGCGCCATGATTTTCTGGAAATTGTGTGGTCTTCGGCGTACAGTAGTGCAATCAGGTCGGCAGAGCGATTGCGGACGTGAGCAAAACGCACAAAAAAGGTTAGCCTGGACGCCCCGCATGGAGGGCATGCGCACAATAAAGGGAGTGATGTTTCATGGGCCAGGAGACGATGACGGCAAGATTGCAGGCGGCATGCGACGAGCTTGGGCTGCATCGCGCGGCCGTCCAGCGGCTGGCGGTTGACGTCCTGGCGCCGGAAATCGCCGAGGCATACAACCGAATCACTGAATTGACGCGGGAAAACCAAACGCTGCTGGCCGAGGTTGAGCAATTGCGGAGTGAGCAGGAGCAATGCAATCGGATTCAAGCGGAATTGCAGTCACTCCTGAACGCCCCCTCCCGGACGAAGCTGGTCCATGAATTGCGGAACGTGCTCAATGAGCTGACGCTTCTCAAGGCGCTGTGCGGGGAGGAAAAGTAGCGGTGCTTTGTCCGTTGTCCGTGGTCCGTTGTCGCAAAAATGGCGGCAGTCGGCAGTAGTACACACGCCAAGTATTCCTCCTTGTCTTCATAGCTCTCCGACCACCGACCACTGACAACTGACAACGGACCACCGACCACCCGCTTGTCATCCCGCGCCTCCACCACTAAGCTACCGGCCTAACTTTGCAAAGGAGTCCGCATGGGTCTGCTCGAAGGGAAAAGGGGGCTTGTTCTCAATATCGCCAACGATCGCAGCATTGCGACGCACATCGCCAACAATGTCATCAAGGAAGGCGCGACGTGCGGATTTGGCTTTCTCCCGATGGACAACATCGAAAAGTCGCAGCGCCGCGTCCGCAAGGCGATGCAGGAAAACGGCTACACGCGCCCCGGCACGAACGAGAAATGCCC